>CAZRGD010000016.1:0-15881 GCA_964599505.1 uncultured Nitrospirota bacterium
TCATGGTGGTTCCCTGCAGGGCCGGGTGAGCTCGCCCCGTAGCCGCCTGCGCCGCCGGTGGGCCGGAACCGGACCTCTGCGTCTCCCGTCCCTCTGCGGCTCTGCGTTAACTGCGTATTCCCTTAGCTCATGAAGCCCCAGAACAAATCGGCGAATGCGGAACACGAAGGCACGAAAACTTGAAAACACGAAAAAACTCCACCGAAACTTTTCGTGTTTTCCCCCTTTCCTGCCTTCGTGTTCCCATCGGGTACGGGTCCTGAGCTAAGGGGATAGGCGTACTGCGTTAAGACCCCACTCGGCACCCAACCCGCGTTACGCCGCGTTGGACACCGTTCCTACCGAGTTCCTCCCCTTTGCACCCTTGCGCTTTCGCGCCTTTGTGTTGAGACCCCGTCTTCCGGGCCACTGCCATGGCCCGGTTTCCCACCCACGACGCGCGATGCGCGCTTCCCAACCCCTCGTGCTCTTCGTGGCCTTCGTGGTATTGCCCGCTCGGTCGAGCCGACGATTATGGATTGTCGCCCCTTGCGTCTGTGGCGCCGGGCGCTGAACATCTCGCCCTGCGCTCCCTCCCGTACGCCATCCTCGCCCGTCGCGCTCCATGGCCACTCCCCGCGTCCTCTCCGGTATGCGCCCCACCGGGCAGCTCCATCTGGGGAACTATCTCGGGGCGCTGGAGAACTGGGTCGGTCTGCAGGAGTCGTGCACCTGTTTCTTCTGCGTCGCCGACTGGCACGCCCTGACCACCGACTACCAGGATCTGTCGCAGATCACCGCGAACATCCGCGAGGTGGTCCTCGACTGGCTCGCCGCGGGGATCGACCCGGAGCGCTCGACCCTCTTTGTCCAGTCGGACGTGCCGGCCCACGCGGAGCTCTTCTTGCTGCTGGGGATGATCACCCCGACCCCGTGGCTGGAGCGCAACCCGACCTTCAAGGACGTGCAGGAGAACCTCAAAGACCGTGACCTGAGTACCTACGGCTTCTTGGGCTACCCGGTTTTGCAGGCGGCAGACATCCTGATCTACCGGGCCGACCAGGTGCCGGTGGGGGTGGACCAGCTCCCGCACCTGGAGCTGGCGCGGGAGATCGCCCGCCGCTTCAACCATATCTACGGCGAGACCTTTCCGGAGCCGGCCTCCCTGATGACCGAGGCACCGAAGATGTCGGGGCTCGACGGCCGCAAGATGAGCAAGTCGTACGGCAACGCCATCTACCTCGCCGACGATGAGGAGACGATGCGCAAGAAGATGGCGCGGGCGGTGACCGATACCGCACGGGTCAGGCGCACCGACCCGGGTGAGCCGGACAATTGTCCGGTCTTCGACTTCCACCGCATGTACACCCCGGAGGGGGAGCGCGAGGAGATCGTTGACGGGTGCCGCACCGCCGGCATCGGCTGCTTCGACTGCAAGAAGCAGCTCTGCGACCACCTGTGGGAGGAGCTTGGCCCGATCCACGAGCGCCGGGTGGCCCTTGCCGCGGCGCCGGGTCGGATCGAGGAGATCCTCGCCGCCGGCGCCAAGGTGGCGCGGGTCGAGGCGGAGCAGACCATGGAGCGGGTCCGCGCGGCGATGAAGCTCGTGCGGTAGTTGAGAGCGGTCAGCTTTCAGCGGTCAGCGGTCAGCGCACAGCTCCCAGCGGTCCACATCGGGCGCCCCGCGCCCGTCATCGGCGGCCTTGGCCGCCGATAGGGGATGCAATGTGTGCCCCACGGTTTAGACTGACCGCGCCATGGCGACCGACCCCCCTGTCGAGGCGATGAGCGCCTCCCCGGAGCCGACCCCGGCGCCTCCCGTGCATGCCGCCACCGAGGGAGACGGCGAGGACTACCGCGTCGCCCTCCAGTTCTTCGAGGGGCCGCTGGACCTGCTCCTCCACCTCCTCCGCAAGCACGAGGTGGAGATCTACGACATCCCGATCGCCACCGTCACCCGCGAGTACCTCGGTTACCTGGAGCTCCTCCACACCCTCAACCTGGAGGTGGCGGGGAGCTTTCTGGAGATGGCGGCGACCCTGGCGCTGATCAAGTCGCGGATGCTCCTCCCCGCCCCGGAGACGGAGGAGGGCGAGGAGGAGGTGGATCCGCGGGCCGCCCTGGTGGAGCAGCTCCTCGAGTACCAGACGTGCAAGGAGGCGGCGAACCACCTGCGGGAGCGGGCCGAGGCGCAGGCGCGGATCTACTACCGTGGGATGGAGACGCGGCAGGTGGAGGCGCGGAGGAGCGAGCTGCGGGAGCTCACCCTGGTCGATCTGCTCGACGCCTTTCAGGTGGTCCTCACCGAGCTGGAGGGGAGAGCGGTGCGGGAGATCGAGGTCGAGCCCCTCACCATTCAGGACCAGATCGACGTCGTCCTCGAGCGGCTGGCGGAGCGCGACACGCTGCTCTTTACCGACCTCTTCCGCCGCCAAGCGAGCCGCACCGAGCGGGTGGTCACCTTCCTCGCCCTCCTGGAGCTGATCCGCCTGCAGGCGGTGGGGTTCCGCCAGGAGGTCCACTTCGGTCCCATCTGGATCTACCGCCGCGTCGCCGAAGATGGTCCCATGGACACGGCCCACGACCCCCTCCTCGAGCCTGCCCCGTGAACGACATCCCCACCGCCCCCGATCCCGTTGCCGCTACCCCGGCGGAGGGCGGATACGCCCCCGTCCCCGAGGCGGAGGGTGAGCCCGATGCCTCCGAGGCGGCGCCGTCCACCGTCGACGAGGCGGAGCGCGGCGCCGTTCATCGCGACCTCTGCGCCGCCTTCGAGGCCCTGCTCTTTGCCACCCGCGAGCCCCTGCCGCGCGCCCGCCTCCTGGAGATTGCCACTACCCACGGCTACGACCGCGACCTCGCCGTCGAGGCGCTAGCCGCGGTGGTCGCCGCCTATGACGGCGAGGGCCACGGCATCCAGGTGGTGGAGGTGGCGGGCGGCTACCAGCTCGCCACCAAGCCGGCGCAGGCGGTGTGGGTCGCCGATCTCACCCCGCCGCGCAAGATCCGCCTCTCCCAGCAGGCCCTGGAGACCCTGTCGCTCATCGCCTACAAGCAGCCGATCATCCGCGCCGAGATCGAGCAGGTGCGTGGGGTGAACCCGATGGGGACCCTGAAGACCCTCATGGAGCACGACCTCATCCGCGTTGCCGGCCGCCGGGAGATCCCCGGCAAGCCGCTGATGTACGCCACCACCAAGAGCTTCCTCAAGGTCTTCGGCCTCAAGCGGCTCGCCGACCTGCCGACGGTGGCGGAGTTCGCCGAGGCCCGCACCACCCAGGAGGAGCTCGACCTCGATATCCCCGAGGGAATGGAGGGCGACGTTATCGAGGGGGATGGCGAGGCGGTTGTAGAGACGACGGCCGCGGTGGAGGCGATGGAGACGGCGGCGATCGAGGGGTGGAACGTCGAAGGGGAGGCGGAGGGGGGCAATTGAGGCGGCCGGTGGCGTCGCTCGCCGCGGGTCGGGTCCTGGTCGTCGGCCTCGGCGGCCTCGGCTGTCCGGCGGCGCGGGCGGTGGCGGCGGCGGGGGTGGGCCACCTCGGCCTGGTCGACCCCGACCGGGTCGAGCGCTCCAACCTGCCGCGCCAGACCCTCTACATCGAGGCCGACCTCGGTGAGCGCAAGGTGGCGGTGGCCGCCGCCGCCCTGGTCCGCCTCCAGCCGCAGTTGGAGGTCGCCACCTATCCAGGCCGTTGGCCCGACCACACCCCGGCGGACCTTCTTGATCGCTACCACGTGGTGATCGACGGGACCGACCGGGCGACCACCAAGCTCGCCCTCCACGACGCCTGCCTCGCCGCCGGGGTCGCCTACTGCTTCGGCGGCGCGGTCGGCTGGCAGGGGCAGTGGATGGCGGTCCTTCCCGGCGAGACGCCGTGTCTCCGGTGCGGCTTCGGTCCGACCGACGGGCGCGACGACGGCGCCACCTGCGCCGACCTCGGGGTGCTGGCGCCGGTGGTCGGGCTGGTGGGCTACCAGCAGGCCCTCGCCGCCGTCCGCATCCTCCTCGGCAAGCCCCCCGCTCCGGGGCTGACCACCTACGACGGCCGCCGGCAGCGGACCCACACCCTCGACCTCGCCCGCGATCCGCGCTGCCCCGGGTGTGGCTCGGCGTAGCTCCGGTCCGAATCGCTATCGGGATCGCTATCGAAATCGGGATCGGCCCACAAACCGCCAAGCGTGGCACCGAGGGTGGGATTCATCGGTAGGAGCGAGCTCCCGCTCGCGATCGGGGCCGAAGGCCCCGCCGGCCCAGAGGGCCGGATCGCCGGCAGGAGCCGGCTCCTACCGGACACGCCGTGATTCAGGATCGCCTTGGGCGCGGCAAGGGGGTGGAGCGGGGGGGCCGATCCCGATTCCGATAGCGATCCCGATTGCGACTTTGAACCGACGATCTAGGCCGCCCCCGCGGGTGTGGACAGCAGCCACCCCGCTCCGGCCTACTCGCGCGATGTTCCCGTGGCTTTGCCTGAACCATGTCCCCGGCCTCGGGCCACGGGGGATCGCCACCTTGCTGGAGGCGCACGGCGATGCCGAGTCCATCCTCGCCGCCGGCCGCGCCGGCCGCCTGCGCGGGGAGCGGTTGCGGCGCGAGGCGGTCACCGCCCTGCGCGACGGTAGTTACGAACTGGCAGCGGAGGCGGATGCCCGGGTGGCCGAGACGGCGGGGGTCACCCTCGTCCCACTCCCGGAGCTGCCGGCGGGGCTCGCCGCCATCGCCGATCCGCCGCCCATCCTCTATGTAGACGGCGCCCTCACCCGCGCCGACGGGGTGGCGGTGGCGATCGTCGGCTCACGCGCCGCCACGAGCTACGGTACCCACGTGGCTACCGAGTTTTCCCGCGGCCTGGCGCGCCACGGGGCGACGGTGGTCTCGGGGATGGCCACCGGCATCGACTCTGCCGCCCACGACGGCAGCCTCGCCGCCGGCGGGCGGACGGTGGCGGTGCTGGGCTGTGGCGTCGATGTGGCGTATCCGGCGGGCAGCGAGCGGCGCATGGCGGCGATTCGTGCCCACGGCGCGGTGGTCTCCGAGTACCCCATGGGGACACGACCCCGGGCCGCCTTTTTCCCGCGCCGCAACCGGATCATCGCCGGTCTGGCGGTGGCGACGGTGGTGGTGGAGGCGCAGGCGCGCTCGGGTGCTGCGATCACCGCGCGGTTGGCAATGGAGCTCGGGCGCGAGGTGTGCGCGGTGCCCGGCAACATCACCAGCTCGCGCTCGGTGGGGGCGAACCGGCTGATTCGCGACGGCGCGCACCTGGTCCAGTCGGTCGCCGACGTGATCGCCACTCTGCCGCCGGCGGTGCAGGCGTACCTCACCCCGCCGGTGAAGCGAGGCACATCGGCCACCGGGAACGACGGCGCGGTGGACCCCCTGATCGTCGCCCTCACCGGCGGTGAGAGGCGGGTGGACGAGTTGGCCGCCCTCACCCACACTGCCGCCCCCGCGCTCCTGGCCCACCTCACCGAGCTGGAGCTCGCGGGTGTCATCCGCCGCACCGAGGGTGGGGGCTACATCGCTACAGAAATTGCTGGAGGGTAATAAGAACTATGGGAACCTCACTGGTGGTGGTCGAGTCGCCGGCCAAGGCGCGGACTATCGAAAAATATCTCGGGCGGGGCTACAAAATCCTCGCCTCCGTCGGTCACGTGATCGACCTCCCGAAGAAGGAGCTCGGGGTCGACGTGGAGCACGGCTTCAAGCCCGCGTACAAGGTCATCCGCGGCAAGAAGAAGGTCCTCGACGAAATCAAAAAGGCGGCCAAGGCGGCCGACCACGTCTACCTCGCGGCCGACCCCGACCGTGAGGGAGAGGCGATCGCCTGCCACATCGCCGACTACATCGGCGACCACCCCTCCATGGCGCGGGTGGAGATCCACGAGATCACCAAGGGCGCGATCAAGGCGGCCCTGGCCCATCCCGGCACCGTCGACCGCAATATGTACAACGCCCAGCAGGCACGCCGGGTCCTGGACCGGATCGTCGGCTACAAGATCAGCCCGATCCTGTGGAAGAAGATCGGCGGCCGTCTCTCCGCCGGCCGCGTCCAGTCGGTGGCGGTGCGCCTGGTGTGCGAGCGCGAGGACGAGATCGAGGCGTTCACCCCGGAGGAGTACTGGAGCCTCCACTGCCAGGTGGAGGGGCCGAAGTCGCCGCCGTTCGAGGCGCAGCTCCACAAGATCGGCGGAAAAAGGGCGGCGGTCCACAACGAGGCGGAGGCGCGCGCCCTGGTCGCCGCCATCGAGCAGGCGAGCCTGACGGTGGCGGAGGTGGTGCGCAAGCGGCGCCAGCGCCGTCCGTCGCCGCCGTTTATTACCTCCACGTTGCAGATGGAGGCGTCACGCAAGCTCGGCTATTCGGCAAAGCGCACCATGGCCCTGGCGCAGCGGCTGTATGAGGGCGTCGACCTCGGGCCGCTCGGGCGGGTCGGGCTGATTACCTACATGCGGACCGACTCCACCCGCCTCTCGAGTGAAGCGCTAGACGCCATCCGTGGCCATATCGCTACCGCCTACGGCAAGCCGTACCTGCCCGAGAAGCCCAACGTCTACGGCAAGAAGAAGGGGGCGCAGGACGCCCACGAGGCGGTCCGGCCGTCGGACGTCGCCCGCCTGCCGGAGGAGGTCGCCGCCCACATGGAGCGCGACCTTGCCCGCCTCTACGAGCTGATCTGGAAGCGCGCGGTGAGCTCGCAGATGACCCCGGCCCAGTTCGACGCCACCACCGTCGACATCGGCGGCGCCCGCCTCGGCGAGACGCCGCTCACCCTGCGGGCGACCGGCCAGGTGATGGTCTTCGACGGCTTTTCCCGCCTCTACCGCGAGGGGCGTGACGACGTCGCCCCGGAGGGAGATGCCGGCAAGAAGGCGCAGGTGAAGGGGGCGAAGGAGGGCGACCGGCTCCTGCCCGAGCTCGCCCAGGGCGACGCCGTCACCCTCCACAAGGTCGACCCGCAGCAACACTTCACCCAGCCGCCGCCGCGCTTCACCGAGGCGACCCTGGTGAAGGCGCTGGAGGAGAAAGGGATCGGCCGCCCCTCCACCTACGCCGCAACCCTGTCGACCATCGTCGATCGCGACTACACCGAGAAGCTCAAGGGGCGCTTCCACCCGACCCACCTCGGCCGCTACGTCAACAAGGTGCTGGTGGCCACCTTCCCGGACATCATCGACGTCGGTTTCACCGCCGCCATGGAGGACCACCTCGACCAGGTCGCCGCCGGGGAGGAGGAGTGGGTGAAGGTCTTGGAGGCGTTCTATGTCCCGTTCGCGAAGCGCCTCGCCGCCGCCCCCGACGTCATCCGCGAGATCCAGGAGGACCTGGAGCTCACCGACATCAAGTGCGACAAGTGCGGCTCGCCGATGGCGGTGAAGTCGAGCCGCCGCGGCGAGTTTCTCGCCTGCACCAACTACCCCGAGTGCAAGAACCCGAAGTCGTTTACCCGCGACGAGGACGGCACCGTCCACATCAAGCCGGAGGAGGTCTCCGACGAGCCGTGCCCGAAGTGCGGCGGCGAGATGGTGGTGAAGAGCGGCCGCTTCGGCGAGTTCTTCGCCTGCCGCAACTACCCCGAGTGCAAGTCGACCCGGCAGATCAAACGCGACCCGGCCGACGGCAAGGCGATCGCCGCGGCGCCCGACGAGGTGACCGACGAGCCGTGCCCCAAGTGCGGCAAGCCCCTGGTCCTCAAGGAGGGGCGGTACGGCCGCTTCCTCGGCTGCTCCGGTTACCCCAAGTGCCGCCACATCGAGCCGATCAAGACCGGCATCCCGTGCCCGGAGGAGGGGTGCGACGGCGAGCTCGCCGAGCGTCGCTACCGCGGCCGCACCTTCTACTCCTGCTCCAACTACCCGAAGTGCAAGTACTCCCAGCCGGGCAAGCCGGTGGCCGAGGCGTGTCCCGACTGCGGCTTCCCAGTGTTGATGGAGCAGCACGACAAGCACGAGGACACCCTGATGCTTGCCTGCCCGAAGAAGGAGTGCGGCTACATGCGTACCGCCGAGGCCGAGGCGGCGGCATAGCCTGGACCGGGCTGGCCCGTTGGGCCGGCCCGGGGCCTCCGGCCCCGGCTCGCGAGCGGGAGCTCGCTCCTACCTCGGTACCGCCAACCCGGCGCCCGATCTCTGACCTCGTGGTAGGAGCCGGCTCCTGGCGGCGAACCGGCCTGTTGGGCCGGCCGGGGTCACTGGCCCCGGCTCGCATCCGGCACCGTGTCGCTGGTCTTGTGGCCGCTCCGCCGCCAGCCTGGGGTGGAACCCGAACCGGAGGTAACCCCATGCTCGACCTTGCCGCCAACAAGTGCACCGTCTGCCAGGTCGGTGCCCCAAAGGTGACCGATGAGGAGCGCGTTGAGCTCACCCCCCTGGTCCCGGCGTGGCGGACGGTAGTGATCGACGGGGTTGAGCGCCTGGAGCGCCGCTACGCGTTCGACGACTTCGCCGCCGCCCTCGCCTTCACCAACCGCGTCGGCGCCATCGCCGAGGAGGCGGGCCACCACCCGGCCCTGCTCACGGAGTACGGCTCGGTCACCGTGAGCTGGTGGACCCACAAGATCGGCGGCCTGCACCGCAACGACTTCGTGATGGCGGCGAAGAGCGATCGAATCTACGAGGGGTAGGTCACGATTGCCGGTGGCGTCCAGTGTGTCGTGAGCCGATTACCGCTCATTCTCTGCCCGTTCGTCCAGGAGATACCGGCGAAGCTGCCGCTCACTCCGCATGACGTAGAGGATGTACGCCTTGTTGTGGTCGCAGCGGTAGAAGATCCGGCACGGCCCAACAACCACCTCCCGATACCGAGCGCTCGGTAGCTCCGGAGGGACACTGCCTGACTCTGGAAACTGCTCAAGGCGTTCGACCGCTTCAAATACCTGTCGAACGAGGCTCCTCGCCGCCGGGAGCTTGTCGAGGGCGATGTAGTCGGCAATCTCGTTGAGGTCCGCTAATGCCGGCTCGGTCCAAACGAGGGCTCGCGAAGAAATAACTCCTGATTTTCGCATCCCATCTTCACGCCGTCTTCGGTCGTTTCTCAATCGCGAAATCCTCACCGTAGAACAACTACGCCTGCGGTTTCGCCCAATCGTCGCGGCCAAATCTGAGCGCGAAAACCAGGAGTTATTTTTTCGCGAGCCCTTAGTTGAGCCATCGACGCATCGCTTTTTTGGCCTCTGCCTGCGTACAGACGCGCTGCTCTAGAACCGCGCTTTCGCCACGCGCGATCCCTTCGAGGATCTCCACCCGCCGTTGCATCAGCTCAAAGTCCTGGACGTCCACGAGATAGGCGGACGGCTGGCCATGCTCCGTGATCAGGACGGGCTCCTTCGATGTATGCAGTTCGGAGAGGATCTTCGTCGCCTGTCGCTTGAGTGTGGTTACAAGCTCGGTCTTCATAAAAGTGATACTAAACTGCCACTTGTATCCCGGCAAGGATGGCCGGACCGCCATAATCGTCGGGTGGGGGCCTCGCGCAGAGACGCGGAGGCCCAGAGGGCGCGTCCCGAGCCTCACTCGCGATCGGTGCCGGCCGCGCCGGCGATCACAAAGCCCGCGTCCACCGTTGCCGCTCCGGCGGCGAGAAAGCCGGCGCCGCCAAGGCGTAGTCCGGCCACCGTCGCCACCCCGGCCGCGTGCGCCGCGGCCACGGCGCCAATCCCCTCCACCGCCGCGATCGCCAGGTGGGTACGCACCGCTGCCAGGTGGAGGGCAGCACCGCCGGCGAGGAGGGCCGGGCCGAAGGCGGCCGCGGGGCGCGCGACAGCGACTACGAAGAGGAAGACGACGAGACGCATCGCCCAGACCCTACCGAGTCCGCCCCCCACGCTACCCGTGGTGGACCTCCCACCACTCCTGCGCCAGGAGCGGGTTCCACATGGCGCCGGTGGCGGACATGGCGGCGTCCGCCCCGGCGGTCAGGTAGGTGTCCACATCTTCCGGGGTGGTGATCCCGCCGACGCCGATGATCGACCACGCCATCCCCAGGCGTGTACGAATCTCCACCAGACGGCGGGTCTGGGTCAGGGCCAGCTCCCGGATCGCCTCGCCGCACACCCCGGAGGTGAGTCGCTCGGGGCCGAGGGCGGGGCGGCCGTCGGGGTTGCGGACCGCCATCGGGATGGTGTTGATCGCCGCCACCCCCTGGATGAAGGGGCCACAGGCGGCCATCAGCGCTTCCAGCATGGACGGGGCGTCGAGGTAGCCGATCTTGATGACCAGCGGCGTCGACCCCACCTCGCTCCAGCACCGTTTTGCCACCCGCCCCGCCTGCTCCGGGTCGTGGAAGAGGACCCCCTCGCCGGCGGCGACGTTGGGGCAGGAGAGGTTGATCTCGATGGCGTGAGGCCGCACCTCCGCGGCCATCGCCGCCGCCCGGCCGAAGTCGGCCACCAGGTCGCCGGTGGCGGCGGAGCCGACCACCGAGGCGACCACCACCTGCCCCTCGCCCACCGCGTCGAGGGCGGTGGCGAGGTCCGCCTGCCACTCGGCCGGGGCGCGCGACGGCATGCCGAAGGAGTTGGTGATCGAGATGTGGTCGGGGATCGTCTGTTGGTCTCCACGGGCGGTCACCACCGCCCCCTGATTCGCCTCGGTGAGCGGCCGGTCGAGGTCGAGATAGAGGCAGTTCGGGTGCGGGTGGCACGGTACTGCCTGGGTGCGCGCCGTCTTGTAGACCAGGACGTCGAAGCCGAGACGGGCGTAGAGGCGGATCCAGTCGCTGTTCAACAGCGGCCCCGCCGGTACTCCGAGGGGGGCGTGGACCGGGTGGCCGAGGAAGGTCGCCTCGGGCTTGCCGGTGCGCGGCGGCGGCAGGGGGAGGTCGAAGCGGGGGCCGGCGGCGTAGTTGTCGTCGTAGCTGCGGTGGACGTCGTAGGTGGGCTGCATGAGGGCTCGCTTCGCTCGCCAGGGACTAGGGGTTAGGGGCTAGGGATTAGGGAAGGACGGCCCTTCGGGCCGACTGAGGTGACGGTGGCGCCGACAACGAAACAATCATCGCCGGCCGTAGGCCGGCACCACCCCTAGGAGTCTGTCGGACTTTGGCCCCAAATCAATCTCCTCCGCGCAGCGGAGTCGATTTTGCTCCCTCCCCCTCCGGGGGAGGGTTGGGGTGGGGGTGGTTGGAACCGGCACGTGGATGGGAACACCACCCGCCACCGCGCTCATCCCCACCACCCTCCCCCCAACCCCCTCCCGGAGGGAGGGGGGATGGATTCCCCGGTCTCTCGTGCCTCCCATGCGTCATCGAAGCGCACTCCGCTGATGCTGGTCAGCAGGTCGATGCGCTGTGGTGCTACGCCAATTTGCAAGCCCCTCCCCTCGACGGTGAAGTCAGCCACATCGAAGTGGTCGGCGGGGGCACCGAAGGCGATCAGGGGCCAAACCATCGCCAGCCGCTCTCCGATGCTCCCCTCCACCCTCTCCTCTTCGGGGACCTCATCCATCCGCACTCACTGCACCTTGCTGCGATCCATGCGCAGAGGTTCCATCGCTCTCTCCCTCGCCTACGAGTAATCCCAAAGCCTGGCGAATCTCACCTCCCTCTCCCACGTGCGGCGCCACCGCATCCCCCCATCATCGTCGGTTCCAAATCGGGATCGCTATCGGGATCGGGATCGCCCCTCAGCCGCGGGTCCGCGGTACGGATCGGTGGGGGGGGCGTCCTGAACGGGGGTCCACCGGCGGGAGCATGGCCTGGGACGAGATCCGATCCCGATCCCGATTTCGATGGCCCGACCGCTGTTTCACCCTGTGGGTGCGTGGCCGCGTGTGGCAACCGCTTGCCGCGGCGGTAATAAGGTGGAGTGGAGACGATCAGAACTGACGATCAGGATCTCCCACGGGGGATGGACCGCGGCGGGTCGGGTCCGCAGAATGGCCGTCGTCTTTTTCGCGGAGCGTTCTATGGGTAGCAAACGAAGTAGTGGCGTCGGGGTGCGACTCGGAGCGGTGGCGCTGGCGGCGCTGCTGACCGCTGGATGTGTCGCGGCGGTGGTCGGGGCGGGCGCTGGGGCGGGCGTCGCGGCCGGGGTGGCCGGGGCGAACAGCGGTAAATCGGCGGGGGAGATCGTCGATGACTCGATCCTCTCGACCCGGGTGAAAACGGAGCTCCTCCGTAGCCCGGTGGTGCGCGGTCTGAACATCAACGTCGACGTCGACCTCGGCGTCGTCTATCTCACCGGCGTCGCCAGCAGTAAACGCGAGGTCGACGAGGCGATCCGTCTGGCGCGGGCGGTGAAGGGGGTGCGCCAGGTGCGCAACAACCTGGTGGTCCGCTAGCGGCCGCGGTCGGTAAACGGCGCCATGGCTTCTACCCACACCGTCCACAGCTTCGTCTCCGAGTGTCTTGCCGACGGCGAGACGCCGGTGTCGGTCTACCAGCGGCTGCCGGAGGCGCCGTACCGCTTCCTCCTGGAGAGCGTCGAGGGAGGGGAGAACTGGGGCCGTTACTCACTCCTGGGTGATGCCCCGGCGGTGGTGGTATGGGGTGACCCCGGCGCCTTCCACATCCGCTTTCCCGACAGCGGCGCGGAGGAGCTGCACACGGGGACCACCCGCGAGCTCCTCGCCGATCTGCGCCGTCGATTTCGCCCGGCGGGGGAGGCCCACCTCCCCGACCTCTTCGCCGCCTGGGTGGGCTACTTTGCCTACGACCTGGTCTTTGATTTCGAAGAGATGGCCCGCCGCCTCCCGACCCGCCCCGACGGCCAGCCGCAGCTCTGCCTCATGCTGCCCCGGCGGACAGTCGTCTTTGACAACGTGGCCAAGCGGATGCGCCTGGTGGCGAACGTGGTCACCGACGGGACCACGCCGCCAGCGGAGGCGGCGGCGCGTGGCGCGGAGGAGCTCGCCACCCTGCGCGCCCTCCTGGAGCGGCCGGCCGCGGCGCCGGGGATCCTCATCCTGCCCGAGGTGGGCGACCTGCCCGACCCCGCCTCGAACATGGACCGCGCCGCCTTTTGCGCGGCGGTCGAGCGGATCCGGCGATACATCCGCGCCGGCGACATCTTCCAGTCGGTCTTCTCCCAGCGCTTCTCCGTCCCGGTGGACGACCTGCCGGCGATCCTCCTCTACCGGGTCCTGCGCGCCATCAACCCGTCGCCCTACCTCTTCTGCCTGGAGCTCGACGGCCAGGCCCTGGTGGGCTCATCGCCCGAGGTCCTGGTGCGGGTCACCGGCCGCGAGGTGATCGTCCGACCGATCGCCGGTACCCGGCCGCGTGGCACCGACCACGCCGACGACCAGCGGTTAGAGGAGGAGCTCCTTGCCGACCCCAAGGAGCGCGCCGAGCACCTGATGCTGGTGGATCTCGGGCGCAACGACGTGGGGCGGATCAGTCGGCCGGGGTCGGTGCGGGTGGACGAGCTGATGGTGATCGAGCGCTACTCGCACGTGATGCACATCGTCTCCAACGTCGTGGGCGAGCTCGCCGACGGGGTCGACTCGGTCGATGTACTGCCCGCCTGCTTCCCGGCCGGCACCGTCTCCGGCGCGCCGAAGATCCGCGCCATGGAGATCATCGAGGAGCTGGAGCCCGACCGCCGCGGCAGCTACGCCGGCGCCGTCGGCTACCTCACCCTTGATGGCGACCTCGACACCTGCATCACCCTGCGCACCGTCCGCCTCGCCGGCGGCCAGGCCGAGGTCCAGGCGGGCGCCGGCATCGTCGCCGACTCGGTCGCCGAGCGCGAATACGAAGAGACCGAGAACAAGGCCCGCGGCATGGTCCAGGCGATCGCCCGCGCGTTGGCGATCCACCGGGCGGGCGTCTCTTCGACACGCCCGTGAGGGCAAAACCACGCATAGTCTCCGGGGTCAGGTCCTTACCTTATACTCCATGGCTTTTAGCGGCCCTCTTTGACCGCAAAGACAGGATGAACAGGATTGACAGGATGGGTGGATTGGCACGGGAGGCTCATGGACGGGCGATGGGGCGTCGGAGCTTTCGGGGCGGATCGGTGGGGGAGAGTTGCATGTCTTTACCCGTTGCTGAATGTGTCCTTCATGCTCTTCGTGGTAGAAAAACGAATCAATGTTTACCGATGCCGTTCTCTGCGCCCTCTGTGTCTCTGTGGTGAGCCCTGGCCTTCCTGGCCCTCACTGCGCTTTGGCTTACCACCTGTGACGCCCGACCCAGAAGATCGGGGTCAGTTTTGTACCTTGGGGGACACGGGGCAGGCTGGGGGGCAGAGAAGGGCGGCGGTTCTTTACACGCCCCCGCGAAGGGCGGCTTCGTGGTTTTGAGTCCCCCGGCTCTACCGCCCCGCCGGCGCCATGCGTAGTACCATCCGCATCCGGTAGTCGCCGCGACCGAGGTGCTCCCAGCCGGTGAGGGTGACGCCGGACTCGCCGTGGTGGCCGGGGATCTCCTCCGGTGGGTCGCGGTCGGTGTCGTCGTCGACGTAGTAGATCGCCGCCTTGAGCTTCAGGCGCGGGCCGAGGGTGAGGGTGCCGTGGAGGGCGCCGTAGGTGTCGGCGATGGTGAATCCCTCCAGGGGACAGCCTCGGAGGATTACCTCGGACGGCTGGGGTCGGCCGTCGATGGGGGTGGTGACGTGGTTCGGGCAGGTGATGGTGCGCGGCTCCCCCGGGGCGAGGTCGATGGTGGAGCGGATCGCCAGGTTGTCGAAGAACCAGCCGATCCTAAACGGGATGTGGATGCGCATCTCCAGCAGCAGGGCGCGCGGGGTGTGGATGCGGTCGACGATGGAGCTCGGTGAGCGCAGGCCGAAGGCCATGCGCAGGCGGTTCTCGGTGCGCACTACCACCCGCACCGGCCCCTCGATCACCCCGGTCACCCGGCTGGCGAAGTCTTCGCGGGTGCGGCGGAAGCGAAAGGCGCCCATGAGGCGGCCGGAGGCGCGGAACTTGCCGGTGTCGATCCAGTCGCGCTGGTTGGGGTCGGCGTTCCATACGAGGCGGTTGAGGACGAAGGGGCGGTCCGGCTCGAAGCCGACGGTGAAGCCGGGGTGGTCCACTGCTTCCTGCTCGCGGCGGTAGTGGAGCCAGGTGCGATTGACCCGTGGCGGGTCGTGGCGGTGGTGGGCCAGATAGGCGACGGCGCCATCGGGACCGTGGAGCTCCACCACCGCCACCGCATCCGGCGGCCGCTGGCCGGGCGGTGCGGGCGGGCCAAGGTCGTCAACCGCCACCACCGCCTCATCGTGAGCGGTGGTGCGCAGGAGAGGACTCCGGTCGAAGTCCCAGTCGCCGGCCGCGTCGCGCGGGTCCACCTGCATGGGGATCGCCTCCCAGCCGGTGGTGCGCCACGCCCAGGCGCCGATGCGTGTCACCTCGATACCGACAAAGGGGACCGGTGCGGTCACGACGTCCGGGGGCGGTGGTGCTGCGTCCACGGCGTGCGCAGGCATGGCAGCAAAGAGGAGACCGCAGAGGAGGGCGGGCAGCATGGAGCGTTGTCCCACAACCCGCCTCTCGTCGCCAAGGGAGAGCTCTCGGCTTTCAGCAATACGCCTATCCCCTTAGCTCAGGACCCGTACCCGATGGGAACACGAAGGCAGGAAAGGGGGAAAACACGAAAAGTTTCGGTGGAGTTTTTTCGTGTTTTCAAGTTTTCGTGCCTTCGTGTTCCGCATTCGCCGATTTGTTCTGGGGCTTCATGAGCTAAGGGAATACGCAGTTAACGCAAAGGCGCAAAGACGCCAGGGCGAAAAGGGGGAGGTACTCGGTGGGGGTGGTGTCGAACGCGGCGTAACGCGGGTTGGGTGCCGAGTGGGGTCTCAACGCAGAGACGCAGAGAAGGGGAGACGCAGAGGTCCAGTTTCGACCCACCGGCGGACGGTGCAGGCGGCTACGGGAGAGAGCTCATCCGGCCCTGCAGGAATTCACTATGAAGACCCTATGGAGTGACCGGCTCCATTTCGTAGGGTGGCGTCTTTATCCGA
>CAZRGD010000017.1:0-1329 GCA_964599505.1 uncultured Nitrospirota bacterium
CAGCGGATGATGATCGCGACGCCCTCTTCGAGCGGCTCTGGATCGACCGGGTCGAACCCCACCTCGGGGTGGCACGCCCCTGTTTTCTCACTGACTTTCCTGCCAGCCAAGCGGCCCTGGCCCAGGTGCGGCCGGATTCCGTGTGGCCGGTGGCGGCGCGGTTCGAGCTCTATGTGGGGGGGGTCGAGCTGGCCAACGCCTTTGATGAGCTGACCGACGCGGTGGAGCAACGTCGCCGCTTCGCCGCCTGGCAGGCGGAGCGGGCGCGCCTCGGGCGCGAGGTCTATCCGGTGGACGACGCCTTCCTCGCCGCCCTGGAGGCGGGGCTGCCCGCCTGCGCCGGCATCGCCCTCGGTGTCGACCGTCTGGTGATGCTCGCCAGCGGGGCCGCCGACGTCACTACGGTCACCGCCTTCGGGGAGGGCGCGTGAGCGCCGCGTCCGCCGCTCCCGTCGCCCTGATCACCGGCGCCTCCTCCGGCATCGGCGCCGCCCTGGCACGAGAGCTGGCCGGGCGCGGCTACCGCCTGGTCCTGGTGGCCCGGCGCACGGAGCGCCTCGCCGCCCTGGCGGCGGAGCTCGGCGGCGAGGCGACCTGCCTGCCGCTCGTCTGCAACGTGCGTGACCGGGGGGCGGTGGAGCGGGTGGCGGCGGCGGCGCTGGCCCGGTGGGGGCGACTCGACCTGCTAATCCTGAACGCTGGGGTCGGCGGTGCCACCCGCTTTCCCGCCTTCGAGATAGAGACCGCGACGCGGGTGATCGAGACCAACCTCATGGGTCCGCTGTACTGGCTCGCCCCGTGCCTGCCGGCGCTGGCGGAGGCGGGTGGCACGGTGGTGGCGATCTCGTCGCTGGCCGGCCGCTTCGGCTCGCCGAAAAGCCCCGTCTACTCGGCGAGCAAGGCGGCCCTGTCCACCTTCTTCGAGGGGATGCGGGTCGCCTGCCGGGGGCTGCCGATCACCGTGCTGACGGTGGAGCCGGGGTGGGTGGTGACCGAGATGACCGCCGAGATGGGGCGGCTGCCGTTTGCGGTGAGCGCCGAGGTGGCGGCGCAACGGATTGCCGAGGCGGTGGCGACCCGCCGCACCCGCCTCGCCTTCCCCCGCCCGGCGGGGTGGCTCATCGCGGTGGTCGGTCGCCTGCCGGCCCCGTGGCGCGAGCGTCTCCTGTGCCTGCGCGACCGGCGGTGAATTGGTTCCTCGCTGTACCCCTGCCGGTCGCGGTCGGGACAGAGTGGCCCAGCGGGACGGTACACCGACGGGCAATAGTGTCCCAGGAGAGCGACCCGTGCAGCCCCACAACCCCTGTCGCCACGGGATCGCGAACCGTT
>CAZRGD010000017.1:1429-13381 GCA_964599505.1 uncultured Nitrospirota bacterium
GGAGAGCGACCCGTGCAGCCCCACAACCCCTGTCGCCACGGGATCGCGAACCGTTGCAGGGCTGGCAGGTCTCTTGCATTGCCGGTGTGACCCTTTCGGGGCCGCCGGCTTTCTCGCTGGAGGAGGATGGATTCATGTCACCACGGAAGCGCTTCTCGAACCTCTCGTTGTGGATGGCACTCTTCGGTTTGGTCGCGGTGTTTTTCCTGGCGCCGCCCGCCACTGCCGCGGACCAGTGCGTCGCCTGTCACAGCGACGCCGCCTGGGCGGTGAAAAACAAGAAGCTCTACGACTACTTCCAGCAGTGGCAGGGGTCGGTGCACGGGCTCAACGGGGTCACCTGCGTCGACTGCCACGGCGGCAATCCACAGGCGACGGACAAGGTGGCGGCCCACGGCGGCGTCCTCGCCGAGAGCAACCCGAAGAGCGCCATCTACTACGGCAACATCCCGAAGCTGTGCGGTGGCTGCCACCAGGATGTCTATCGTGCCTATTCCCAGAGCAGGCACGCTGCGCGGGTCAAGGCGCAGGACGGCGGTCCCACTTGCGTAACCTGCCACGGGTCGCTGAACACCGAGATCCTCTCGCCGTTGAAAATCGCCTCGGTGTGCGAGCAGTGCCACAACGACACCACCGGCAACCACCCGAGTATCCCCCCGCGGGCGCAGCAGGTGCGCCGCAACGACATGATGAGCGCCGCCTTCCTGCACTGGGCGGAGGCGTACTACGCCGCTCTCGGCGACAAGCAGGAGATGGCCCCTCTGGAGGCGCGTCTCGCGGCCCTGCGCGTGGGGTGGCACACCTTCAACCTCGATCAGGTCCAGGAGAGCTACGAGGCGATCGTCAAGGAGCTGCGCGTGAAGCAGAAGGAGATCTTACGCGCCAAGGCGAAGGCGAAGCAGGCGGCGGCGCGAGCTGAGGCCAAGAAGAAAAAATAGCCGTTGGGCGAGAAACGATGACCAACGATACCGACAAGGAGCGACCTTCAATGGCAAAACGCATTCGATTTGCGGCCGGTGGGGCCATTGCGGCGGTGGCGTTCGTGATGCTTGCCGCGCCACCGGCCACCGCCACCGTCAAGATGGCGGAGGCGACCAACCAGGGGTGCCAGTTCTGCCACCCGAAGGACATTCGCATCGCCGGACCCGCCGGTCTTTACTACAAAGAGAATGGCACCCTCGATGGCTACAACGGCATGGAGGTGGCGGAGAAGCTCACCGCCGACGACTGCCTCGGCTGTCACGACGAGGACTGGGAGACCAACCCGAAGCGCCGCAAGCTGGAGGACCCACACGCGGACAAGGCGGAGCTCAAGCACGGTGATGGCGCCTTCTGGTGTCTCCGCTGTCACTCGGCGGACCACCGCAACAAGCTGAAACTGATGACCGGCGAGGAGATCGACTGGAAGGATGCGCCGCGTCTCTGCGGCCAGTGTCACGGTCCCATCTACCGCGACTGGAAGGCGCACATTCACGGTCGCTGGGTCGGGGAGATCGCCAACGCCACCCCGGCGCGCATCTGTCCCGATTGCCACAACCCGCACGACCCCAAGTTCAAGCCGCTGCCTCCGGAGCCGGCGCCGCAGAAGCCGGTGGCTCCACCGAAGGCGCCCCATATCGAGGCGATCTTTGTGGGCGGCGCGATCCTGGCCCTGTTGCTCACCGCGTATGCTGCCTTTGGCAGGAGGGATTGATGGCCACGCCCGACCGCACCCCGGCGCGCCCGACCTCTGAGGCGCGCCCCCTTACCCTCAAGCCCGCACCGCACACGTCGTCGCGGCCGGTGTCGCGCCGCGATTTCCTGCGTCGTGCCGGTCAGGGGACCGCCGCCCTCGCGGTGACGACCCTGCTCCCCAAAGACCTTCTCGAGAAGCCGAAGATCTTTAGCGAGGAAGACTTCACCTGGAAGCACTTCGTGGAGATGACCGCGGAGGAGAAGGCGCAGCGGGTTCAGTACCTCGAAGAGCTCTATCGCAAGCGGTTCAACGACGATCGCATCACCATCTCCACCACCCCGGCGAAGGAGGGGGTCCTGTGGGGGTATGCCCTGAACATCGGCAAGTGCATCGGCTGTCGCCGCTGCGTGAAGGCGTGCGTCGGCGAGAACAACCAGTCGCGCGATCCGGAGATCGAGTGGATCCGGGTGCTTGAGATTGAGAAGGGGAGTATGGAGCTCGACGGCAGCAACTCCTACTACGACCACGAGACGGTCCCGGATCCGGACCACTACTATATGCCGGTCCAGTGCCAGCAGTGTGAGAACCCGCCATGCGTCAAGGTGTGTCCCACCACCGCCACCTGGCAGGAGAAAGACGGCATCGTGGTGGTGGACTACAACTGGTGCATCGGTTGTCGCTTCTGTCTCGCCGCCTGTCCTTACTTCGCCCGCCGCTTCAACTGGGGCGAGCCGCAGCTCAACGGCGCGGTCAATCCGCACATGCACTACCTGGGCAACCGGCCGCGTTTCAAGGGGGTGATGGAGAAGTGCACCTTCTGCATCCAGCGCTCGCGCGAGGGCCACTACACCGCCTGTGTGGAGGCGTGCCCGGTGGGGGCGCGGAAGTTCGGCAACCTCCTGGATCCGAAGAGCGAGATCCGCCAGCTCATCGCCACCAAGCGAGTCTTTCGTCTCAAGGAAGACCTCGGGACCCATCCCAAGTTCTTCTACTTCACCGACTAGCCCGGAGCGGCCATGAAGTTTCTCCAGTTCCTCGGAGCCTCCGTCAAGATCGCCCTCACCGGCTCGAAGCGGTACTACGCCTGGCTCCTCGCCTGTCTCACGGTGACCCTGATGGGGTTCTATTACTACCTCTATCAGTGCGAGCACGGGCTGATTATCACCGGGATGCGGGATCAGGTGAGTTGGGGCTCTTATATCGCCAACTTCACCTTCATGGTGGGGGTCGCGGCGGCCGCGGTAATGATCGTCATTCCCGCCTATCTCTACCGGTATCAGGAGTTCAAACCGGTTACCCTCCTCGGGGAGATGCTCGCCGCTTCGGCCCTGGTGATGTGTATTGCCTACGTGATGATCGACATGGGGCGCCCGGATCGCGTCTGGCATCTGCTTCCATTTATTGGCAAACCGAACTTTCCAGTCTCGTTGCTGACCTGGGACGTGGTGGTTCTAAGTGGTTATCTCTTCATCAACCTCTTCATCCCAGGCTACATGCTGTATGCGGTTTATCATCATCAAGTAGCTAACAAAACGATTCTCCACACCTTTGCCTACCTCTCGGTGCCGTGGGCGGTCTCCATCCACACGGTGACCGCATTTCTCTACTGCGGCTTGATCTCCCGACCGGTGTGGAACACCGCGTTGATGGCACCGCGCTTCCTCGCGACTGCCTTTGCCGCGGGGCCGGCGTTAATCATTATCATTGTCCAAATCGTGCGGCGTTTTACCCCGTATGGCGCCCCCGGCGAGAAGTTCGAGATTCGTGACGAGACGGTCTACAAGATCGCCAATATCGTCCTCATTGCCCTGCTCATCGCCATCTTTTTCACCCTCTGTGAGATCTTCACGATCTTCTACAGCGCCGGTGGGGAGAGGGCGACGATGAACTACATGTACTTTGGCTTCGACGGCCATCCCTCGGTCCTGACACCGTACATCTGGGCGTCTCTCCTGTTGAACGTTACGGCCGCGATTCTCCTCCTCATTCCACGGACGCGGCACTACTTCCCGAGTCTCAACCTGGCGTGCATTTTCCTCTTCGTGGGGATCTGGATCGAGAAGGGGATGGGGACGGTGATTCCGGCCTTCATCCCCTCGCCCCTGGGCGAGATCTGGGAGTACTGGCCTTCCGACCCGGAGGCGGTGATCTCCATCGGGGTCTGGGGACTTGGCGCCCTGGTCTTTACGATGCTGGCGAAGATCGCCATCCAGATCGAGACCGGCAAGGTGAGTCGGTAGAGACCATGGGGTGCAGTTGCGACAGCGGCGGGGCCGGCAGTCTATCTTCCGACGCCATGGGTGAGGCGGAGGCGCACGAGGCGCTCTGCGCCCACGCGCGTCGGACCGGCTACCGGGTCGCCGAGCGGTATGGGGCGGCGATCGACCGGGCGGCAGTGGAGCGACTCCTCGAGGACCCGGACGTGGTGCGCTACCCCGTCGCCCTCTGCTTCGACGCCACTCCCTTGCAGGGAGAGGAGATCGCCTACCCTCTGCCGGTGGAGGGTGATCCCCTCAACGGCTACACCCTGTACGTCCACCCCGCCCTCGAAGGAGATCCCGAGGGAGTGGTGCGGGCGGTCCTCTACGCCCTGGTGGTGGTGAACTACGGTGAGGTCGCCGATGGTGCTGTGGCGGAGGCGTTCGGTGCCGCCTGTTTGGGTCTTGATGAAGAGCAGTATTACAACGAGATTTGTTCGCTTGCAGACGCGCTTAGGCATTAATTCGTAACCCACGGGTCTGGAGGTTGCCCTTGTCTCCGGCCACCCGCTTCCGGTAAAACTCCGCCGCTCTCGTCCTACCTGTTGGCAAGCGGCAGGTCACGGGGGGAGCGGCTGCCACATCCGGCGTTTCACGCCACAACCCCACTCTGAGAGGAGACCCACCATGAAGAAGCTCATCTGGCTCGCAGCCACCCTGGCGATGCTCGTCGCCTTTACCCCCGGTCCGGCACATGCCGCCAAGTACGTCGGTGCGAAAAAGTGCAAGATGTGCCACAAGAAGGCGTACAAGGTATGGAAGGGGTCCAAGCACGCGCACGCCTTCGCGACCATGGAGAAGGAGGGCGCCACCGGTAAGCCCGAGTGCGTCCAGTGCCACACCACCGGCTACTCCGGCTCGGGTGCGGTGAGCAAGAAGCAGCAGAACGTCCAGTGTGAGCGTTGCCACGGCGCGGGCTCCGGCTACTTCAAGGTGATGATGAAGAAGCGGAGCTACACCCGGGAGAAGGCGGTCGCGGCGGGCCTCATCATGCCCGACATGAAGGGCAAGTTCTGCACCGACAACTGCCACAATACGAAGAGCCCGAACTTCAAGCCGTTCAACTTCGACGAGCGGTGGGCGGTCATCAAGCACACCCTCGACAAGCCGCGCGCCCACTGAGCGTGGGATCGTTTTAATCGTGGAGAGGTCCCGGCGGTCACCGCCGGGACCTCTGTCGTTCTCCGGGAGCGGATCCCTCACGACCCTTCCCCCTTGCTGCAATGACCCCTTTCCTCCACCTCGAAGGTCGTGCTCACCGCGTCGGTGTCGTCGGTGTCGTCGCGTGGTGGGGAGTCGTGGTGGCCCTCCTCCTGGTCACCGCCACGCGGGTGTGGGCCGCGGCGCCGACGAAGATCGGTGAGGACTGCGTCACCGAGAAGTGCCACGCCTCCTTCGGCAAGAAGAAGTATGTTCACGGCCCGGTCGACGGTGGCACCTGCGACCCATGCCATGTCCAGAAGGAGGAGGGCAAGCACGCCTTCGAGCCGGTCCCCGAGGGGGATGACCCGGTCTGCTACGACTGTCACGACCGCAAGGACGAGGGCAAGGTGGTCCACGGTCCGGTTGCCGAGGGGAGCTGCACCGACTGCCACGACCCCCACGCCTCCGACTACGAGTACCAGCTCGTCGCCGATGGCTCGGAGCTCTGCTTCAACTGCCACGAGGACGACAAGACGAACCAGAAGCACGTCCACGGGCCGGTGGCGGTGGGGGAGTGCATCGCCTGCCACGATCCGCACAGCTCGAACAACGAGGTGCGGCTGAAGAAACCGGGCAGTCAGATGTGCTTCGAGTGCCATGAGGACATGAAGGATCGGGTGGCCAGCGCCCCCCACGTCCATCCACCGGTAAAGGAGAAGTGCTGGAACTGCCACTCTCCGCACGGTAGCGCCTACGAGTTCCAACTCCTCGACGAGGTGCCGGACCTTTGCTTCCGCTGCCACAAGGACAAGGCGAAGCACATCAAGAACGCCAAAACGAAGCACGGCGCGGTGACCACCGGCAAGAAGTGCCTCAACTGCCACGACCCGCACACCTCCCAGTTTCCCAAGCAGCTTCTCAAGGCGCCCATGGACCTCTGTCTGTCGTGTCACGACAAGCCGATGGAGACGCCGACGAAGCCGATCCGCAACATGAAACAGTGGCTCGCGGACCACAAAGACCACCACGGTCCGATCCGCGAGAAGGACTGCACCGCCTGTCACGACCCCCACGGCTCGGACAACATGCGGATCCTGAAGCGCGCCTTCCCACCCTCCTTTTACGCCCCGTTCGATACGAAAACTTACGCCCTGTGCTTCGGATGTCACTCGCCGAAGCTCGCCGAGGATGCGAAGACGACCACCCTCACCGGCTTCCGCAAGGGCAACAAGAACCTTCATTACGTCCATGTGAACCGGAAGAAGGGGCGCACCTGCCGTGCCTGCCACCAGGTCCATGCGAGCAACCACCCGAAGCACATCCGCGACTCGGTCCCCTTCGGGGCGTGGGCCATCCCGATTAATTACGAGAAGCTCGATGACGGTGGCAAGTGTGCCCCCGGTTGCCACGTGCCGCGTGAGTACCACCGCGGGGGTGCGGTGAAGAAGAAGGGTGCGGGCGGCGCCGGCGCCGGCACCACGAAATAGTCAGAGAGGCCGCCATGGGCCGACTGGAGAGCTTGAACAGAGGTGTCCATCTCGGCGTGGCGGTCGTCGCGCTCCTCCTCGTCGCCGCGCCGGCGGCGGCGCGCTTCCGCCTTCACCGCGGTGACGTCGCCCCTCCGATCGCGGTGGTCGACACCGAAGGAAGAGCGGTGGCCATCGGCGGCTCAGCGACCTCGATCCTCCTCTTTGTCCGCGACGGCCAGACCCGCTCGGACCACCTCCTCACCGCGGTGGCCGCCCGGAAAGAGGCGATGCACGGCGTGCGCAGGGTGGTCGTGGCCTCCCCTCGTGGCCCGGTTCCGACCCTCCCTGCGGGACTCTCGGCGGTGGTCGTCCACGATTCGGCGGGAGCGACCTTCAAGGCGTACGGCGTGGTCATGACCCCGACCACGGTGGTGGTCGACGGCGGCGGCAAGGTGGTGGCGGTGATCGCCGGGGTGGGACAGGACTTTGGCGGTCGCCTCGGCGCGGCCCTGGATGCTGCGGCGGGTCGCCCCTTTGACGAGGCGCTGCTCACCGGCGGCGAGAGGCCGGCGGCGGCGGCGGCGCGTGGCCACCTGGAGCGGGCACGCCTGCGGGTCGCCGATGGCAAGAGCAAGGAGGCCCTGGTGGAGGCCAAGGCGGCGGTGGATGCCGCACCCGGGGAGGTCGCGGCGCGGCTGCTGGTGGGCGACCTCCAGCTCGCTACCGGCGACGGCGCCGCCGCCCGCGCGACCTTCGAGCAGATTCTTGGTGACCACCCGCGCCAGCCGCAGGCGGAGATCGGCCTTGGCCGTGCGCTGCTCGCCACCGGCGAGGACAAGCGGGCGGTGGCGCTCCTGAAGAAGGCGACGCGCACCAACCCGAACCCGGTGCGTGCCCACTACGCCCTGGGCCGGTACTACGAGACCCAGTCACGCTGGGACGACGCGGTGGCCGAGTACCGCGCGGCGATCACGAAGCTCAAGGAGGGGCGGCGATGAACCGGTTGTGGCGCTGGCTCGCGTGGTCGTTGGTCGTGCTCCTGGCCAGCCCCGGCCTGGCGAGTGGCTTCTCCCGGCTCATGGCCGGCATGGAGCTGCCGTCGCTGGACGGCGAGTCGATCGACGGCACCACCGTCCACCTGAATGACCACACCGGCAAGCGGGCGACGGTGGTGATCTTCTGGGCGACGTGGAGCGACAACTCCCTCCCCGCCCTGCGTCGCCTCGCCGCCTACAAGGAGGCGATCGCCGCCGGTGATCTCGGGGTGGTGAGCGTCAACGTCGAGGCCCAGGCGCCCACCGCCGAGGAGCGGGGCCGGGTCGAGCGGTTGGTGGCGGGCGAGCACCTCCCCTTCCCGGTGATCCTCGATCGCGGCCTCGACCGCTTCCACCGCTTCGGCGTCGTGGCGGTGCCCTCGACGGCCTTGCTCGGCGGCGACGGGCGGGTGGCGGAGCTCCTCATCGGCTACCCCCTGGTGGGGCGGGACGCCTTCTTCCACCACCTCGACGAGCTCCTCGGCAAGGCACCGCGGGCGACGCGGCCGCCGGCCAAGGCGCTACCGAAGGCGGCCGTGCGCCTCACCCACCTGGCGGAGCGCCTCCTGGTCCGTGACCGCCGCGCGGTCGCCCTGAAGAAGCTCGCGGAGGCCGAACGGATCGCCCCCGACTTCCTCCCCGCCTATCGTCTCGCGGCCCGGATCCACCTCGCCGCAGGCGACGCGAAGGCGGCGGCGGCCGCGGCGGCCCACTGCCTGACGACCGCCTCGGATGATGCCGAGTGTTTGCTGCTGGCTGCCCGGGCACAGGTCGCCGAGGGAGATGAGGCGGGGGCGCGGGCGCGTCTCGGCGATTGTGTCGAGCACCACCCGGACTACGCCGGCTGCCTGGCGCTCCTCGGTCGTCTGGAGGTGACGGCGGGCGAGAAGGCCACCGGCCTCGACTGCCTCACTCGCGCTCTTGCCCTCAACCCCCTCGACCCGAATATTCAGGAGCTCCTCGGGGAGGGGCGGGTGGCCGCCGGCGACACCAAGGGCGGCGCCAAGGCCCTGCGGCGGGCGGTGGAGATCCGCATGGCGAGCCGGTTGGGCACCCTGTAGGGCCGGCGAGGAGGCCGCTGCGTGTTTGCGTATCCGGCCTTCACGCCCTCCTCAATCACGCAATCCCCACGCATCGCGCAAATCTCTTCCGGTTGCGCTCGACCGTCGCGGCCAAATGTGGCGCAAATACGAGCGCCCAAATACGCAGTTATCTCTTCGTCAGCCCTTTTACCTGATCTATACTGCACCACCGTCTGGGGGCGAGTCGCCCCGCGGGTTGTGCGCCGATGACCTTCTTCCGCTCCCTGAAGTGCCAGGTAACCAGCGTCTTGACCATCGTCCTGGTGGGGGTGATCGGGCTCGGGGCGTGGGGGGTGAATCGCTATCAGCAGCAGTCGCTCTCGCGCCTCTCGGACCAGCAGGCCCACTTGATGGCGGATGTGGTGGAGTCGGGTCTCTACTCCCTCATGCTCCTGCATCGCGGCGGCGAGCTCCAGGAGTACGTCTACCGGTACGCCGCCCAGGAGCAGATCCTCGACCTCCAGATCGTTCGCATGGACGGCACGGTGGCGGTCTCCAGCCAGCCGGAGGAGGTGGGAACACGGGTCGTGGGCTGGTCGCCGGCCGGCCTCGCCGCTGGGACCTCGGAGCCGGCCATGCCGGTGGTGGTCCGTGGCGAAAACAGCCAGGTGATCCGCAGGCTGATCCCGCGTGCCCCCGAGTGTGGCCAATGCCACCACGACACCGGCCCGTACCGCGGTGCTATCGCCCTCAGCTTTTCGGAGAAGCGGTTTCGTGTCTGCATGACGCATCTGGGTAACCGCATGGCGGCGGCGGGGAGCACCGCCGCGGTGACCACCGCGTTGCTCCTCTTTGGCCTTCTCACCTGGCGGGTCAACCGGCCCCTGGAGCGGATGGTGCGCACCGTCCAGCGGGTGAGCACCGAGGGCGACCTCGACGCCCGGGTGGAGATGGAGCGATCCGACGAGTTCGGGGCGCTCGCCGTCGGCTTCAATCAGATGATGGTGCGCCTGAAGGAGATGCACACGGAGTTGGAGGCGCACCACCATCGGGAGATGGAGCAGTCGGGCCACCTGGTGGCGGTTGGGGAAATGGTGGGGGTGATCTCCCACGAGCTGCGTAACCCCCTGGCGGGAATCCGCTCCGCCATTCAGGTTTTGGTCTCGCAGGCCAAGGAGGAGAGCAACCGCGAGGTCCTCAAGCACCTCGACACGGCCACCCAGCGGCTCGACTCCATGCTCGGCTCCACCCTCGACCTGTTGCGCCCGAACCGGATGGTGGTGGAGTTCACCGACCTCAATGAGGCGTTGGAGCAGGCCCTCTTCTTCATCCAGCGCGATCGCCGCCGTGGCGTGGAGCTGAAGATGGCGCTCACCCCGGACCTGCCCCTGATCCACATCGATCGCGAGCAGATCCAGCAGGTCTTCCTCAACCTGGCGCTCAACGCCCTCCAGGCGATGGGCACGGAGGGGAGCCTGACGATTACCACCGCGGAGGTGGAGGGGGCACATGGCCGTGCCCTGGCGGTGCGCTTCTCCGACACCGGGCCGGGGATCCCGCCCGAGCGACGCGGCCAGATCTTCGAGCCGCTCTTCACCACCCGCACCGACGGCACCGGTCTTGGCCTCTCCACCTCGAAGCGAATCGTTGAGCGCCACGGTGGCACCCTCACGGTGGAGAGCGAGGTCGGGGTGGGCTCCACCTTCACCGTCACCTTGCCACTGGGGATGGAACCGGATGAAGAGACTACTGCTCGCATCGAGCGACCTCCCACAGAAGGGGTGTGATGGATCTATCGGCGTACACCGTCCTGGTGGCGGATGACGAGGAGCTCCTGCGCTGGTCGATCAAGGAGATCGTGTCACGCAAGGGGTATCGAGTGGTGGTGGCGGAAAACGGCCGCGAGGCCCTCGACGTCTACCACGAAGAGCATCCCGATCTCTGTCTCCTCGACATCCAGATGCCCGAGATGACCGGCATGGAGGTCCTCAAGGCGATCATGTCGGAGGACCCCCAGGCCCTGGTGGTGATGATCTCCGCCTACGGCCAGGTGGAGCGGGCGGTCTCCGCCTGCCGCCTCGGGGCCCAGGATTTCGTCTGCAAGCCGTTCGATAACGACGATCTCTTGCGTCGTATCGAGCGGATTCTGGAGCCGGTGCGGTTGCGCCACCAGGTCGATGACCTCCTGGCGGATCAGCGGGAGCGCTACGCCTTCGACCAGATTGTCGGCCAATCGGAGGTTCTCAGAGAGGTCTTCACCCTCATCCGCAAGGTCGCCGCCACCCCCAACACCACAGTGCTCATCACCGGCGAGAGCGGCACCGGCAAGGACCTGGTGGCGAAGGTGATCCACCACCAGTCGGGGCGTGCCGGTGAGCCGATGGTGGAGATCAACTGCGCCGCCATCCCCGAGCACCTCCTGGAGAGCGAGCTCTTTGGCCACGAGAAGGGCTCTTTTACCGGCGCTGGGGAGCGCAAGCTCGGCTTGGTGGAGCGGGCGAGCAGCGGCACCCTCTTCCTCGACGAGGTCGGCGACATGCCCCTGGAGCTCCAGGCGAAGCTCCTGCGGCTGTTGGAAAATCGCACCATTCGTCGAGTTGGCGGTGTCGACGACATCGCCGTCGACCTACGGGTGATCGCCGCCACCAACCGCGACCTCTCGGAGCGCGTCGACGAGGGGGCGTTCCGTCCCGACCTCTACTATCGCCTCAACGTCTTGCCCATCCACCTCCCTCCTCTCCGTGAGCGCCAGGGGGATGCGGAGCTTCTGGTCAGCTACTTCCTCGACCGTCTCAACCGGGAGATGGGCAAGCAGGTGCGGACCATCGGCGGCGACGCCGTCGCCTGCCTTGCCGCCTATCCGTGGCCGGGCAACGTGCGCGAGCTCCGGAACGTGGTCGAACGGGCCCACATCCTTGCCGACGGCGAGCGGATCGAGGTGAGCGACCTGCCGGCAGAGGTGCGTAACTCAGCAGGTGGCGGCGTGGCGCCGGCGGCCGGCTCGGCTACCCCCTTCGGCCTCCCCGAGCAGGGGATCGACCTCGAGGAGATCGAGCGACGCCTCCTCACCGAGGCCCTCGATCGTACCCAGGGCAATCAGACCCAGGCCGCCGCCCTCCTCGGCCTCGGCCGCGACGCCCTCCGCTACCGGATGAAGAAATTCGGAATGCTGGAGTAGGAGGGGGCCATGCCCCCGATGAGGCCGCACTCCCGGTGTCCGCCTCCGCGGGCCGGCATTTCGCGGCGGTCGGAGGTAGGAGGGGGCCATGCCCCCGATGAGGCCGCACTCCCGGTGCCCGCCTCCGCGGGCCGGCATTTCGCGGCGGTCGGAGGTAGGAGGGGGCCATGCCC
>CAZRGD010000017.1:13481-15787 GCA_964599505.1 uncultured Nitrospirota bacterium
TCCGCGGGCCGGCATTTCGCGGCGGTCGGAGGTAGGAGGGGGCCATGCCCCCGATCCGCGCCGTGGGCGCGGCAGGCCCGTTGGGCCTGAATCGGGGGTGCAACCCCCTCCTACCGGGTAGGAAAAAAGAGATCGGTACCATGAAGCTGGATCGCGTGGTTTGGCGCAGGGGTGCGCGATTTGGCACGGAATAGGGGTCGCACCGGTTGTGCCGGTGGTGCGCAACTTATTGAAAAGTAACAGATACCTTTGTTCGGTAGGTCGGCATGAGAATTGCGAGGCTGTTCATGTGGAGTAGTGAAATGAATAACGCCGGCTCGGGGACGCCGAGCACGGGTGGGAGGCGACAGGATGTCCGAAGCCAACACAGTTCCTCCCCCCTTCCCACTCTTCCGCTATTTTTCCATGACCACCCTGGTGGTGATGGTGGTCGGTGCGCTCGGGGTGGCGTTGGTGGTGGGGCGGATGGCAAGCCACGATGTGGTGACGCGTAGTGAGGCCCACGTGGCGCATGTCGCCCAGGATCTCACCTACGAGCTCGCCCACGCCATCCTCTTCCCCGCCCGCGGCCGCGGTCAGACGGGGATCGCGGCCCTCGCCGACCACCAGGCGGTTCACCGGTTGGTCGCCCCCCACCTCACCTTCGCCTCCCTCGTCGCCATCCGTATCTACGCCCTCGACGGCCATCTCGTGTACGCCAGCGATGCAGGGGGAGCGGCGGATCCAACCGCCCTCGCCGCCGCCACCGCCGGCCGCGTCACCTCCCGCGCGGTACCCATGCTCGAGGGCAAGGAGGGGATGCGTCGCGGTCTCACCACCTACCTCCCCCTCTACGACATTCCCGAGGGGAGCCGCCATCTCCCCGCAGGGGGCCATGTCCTCGCGGTGTACGCGATCACCCGGGACGTCACCAATCTCACCCATCAACTCGCCCACACCCGTGACGCCATCTGGCTCCTGGCCGCCAGCTCCATGGCCGCCCTCTACCTCTTCCTCCTCGGCATCGTCCGTCGTGCCGATCGCCACCTCGCTACCGACCGCGAAGAGATCGAGCAGAGCCACCAGGCGCTGGTGGAGCAGCGTGACCGCCTCGACACCATCCTCGCCCACCTCCAGGAGGGGGTCGCCCTCTACGACGACGATCGGCGGGTGGTCTTCATGAACCGGCCCCTGGTGGAGCGATTTGGCGAGTGCCGGGGGGAGCGGTGTCACGAAGCCCTCTTCGGTCTGGAGCAGCCGTGCTGCGGCGACCCCGACGGCGAGCACGTCTGTAGCCATGCCTGGTTCAGCCTAATGACCCCAAAGGGGGAGTACTACGAGCTCTTCACCACCCCCATCCGCCGTCCCGATGGATCCTGCTGGACCCTGGAGCTGGTGCGCGACATCGGCGCGCAGGTCACCCTCGAACGCGAACGCGCGGCGCGCGGCGAGGAGGTGGCGCGGGAGCGCCAGGCGGCGGTAACGCAGCTTCTCGTGGGGCTCAACCACGAGCTCAACAACAGCCTCATGGGGATCCTCACCACCCTCCATGTGATCGAGCTGGAGGGGGTGACGGCGTCGGCGCGCAGCGAGGCGATCGTCCGGGTGCGCGGCGAGCTGGAGCGGATGCGGGTCCTCGTCACCCACCTGCCACGGATCACCGAGGTGGGGGCGATCGACTACGTGGGTGGCGTCTCCATGGTCGACCCATGGCTCGTCCCCAAAGGGCGCCGTAGTACGGAGGCCACCCCACCCGGATCGTCCCCGAGTGGCCACCGGCCGGGGGAGCAATAGGATCGCCCGAGGCTCCAAAGTCCAACCTGAACCCGCCCATGTGTGAATCCACCGCCCTCATCCTCGTCATCGATGACGAGGAGCTCATCCGCTGGTCCCTGGATCAGGTCCTCACCAGTGACGGCTATCGGGTGGCGGTGGCGGCGGACGGCGGCGAGGCGCTCGCACGCATGGCGGAGGAGGTCCCGGACTTCTGCCTCCTCGACCTCAAGCTCCCGGACTGCGACGGTCTCCAGCTCCTCCCCAAGCTCCACGCCCTCGTCCCCGACCTCCCGGTGGCGGTCATGACCGCCTACGGTTCCGCCGAGATCGAGCGTGAGGCGCGTCGTCTCGGCGCCATCAACTTCCTGCGCAAGCCGATCGACCCCGGAGAGCTCTGTCTCCGCCTGCGCCGGCTCCTCGGCGAGAGTACCGATGACGAATGTCGGGCAGAGTAGGAGTCGGTCGGACTTGGGCTCGATCGTCGCGAGAATGATGGCTCCCCCTCCCTTCGGGAGGGGGCTGGGGGGGGGGCGGTGGGGATGAGCTGGGTG
>CAZRGD010000018.1:0-15787 GCA_964599505.1 uncultured Nitrospirota bacterium
GAATTCTTCATGTCCTTCATGCTCTTCATGGTGAAAGCGGTGTTGGAGATGGAGCCCAACGCTCCCACGCGATTCGCGCCACCCAGCCGGCAAACCGGCGCCCCCTCTGCATGCCCTGGCGCCCTCTGTGGTGAACATGATCTTCCGGCCACGCACGGTCGGGAATCGGTCGGTGAAGAGACCTCAACGGTCCGATGCCACTCGCGACTGGGAGGTGGGACGTCATGCGTGCGGCTTCCCGACCTCCCTCCCATCTCCTGTGGTGAGGGATTAGGAGAGCCGACGATGATGGTCGCTGCCTACTGCCTACTGCCTACTGCTGTTTCCCCTCCGCCACCGCCTCCAAACGGCGGCAGATGTAGCGGAGCTTGGCGGGGTCGATGATCTGGTGGCCGAAGATGTCGGTGACGAAGAAGCTGTCCACCACCCGCTCTGCCTGGGTGTCGATCTTGGCGCCGCGGATGTAGAGGTTGAGCTCCGCCATCGCGGTGGCGACGTCGTGCAGCAGCCCGGGGCGGTCCTCGGCATTGAGGAGCAGCACGGTGGCGCGGTGGGAGATCTCGTTGTCGACACGGATCTCCGCCGGCAGGTGGCGCACGTGGTCCGGCAGGCGGGACGAGAGCTCCCGGCGGGCGGTGACCGCCTGGAGCTGCTTGCGTCCGTCGAGGACCGCGCGCAGGTCGTCGAGCAGCGCCTTGCGCTCGTCCTTGGACTCGACGCGGCTGCCGTCGCGGCGGGTTACCTGCAGGGTGTCGAGGACGAAACCGCCGCGGTGGGTGCGCACCTGGGCCGCCTTGATGTCCATCCGGTGGCTCACCAGGACGCCGGTGATCTTGGAGAAGAGGCCGGGCTGGTCGATGTCCAGGGTACAGACGGTGAGCTGGGTGAAGGGGCGGTTGCGCGGGTTCACCAGGCGGAGCTGGAGGGGCTTCTCGCCGAGGCGGTGAATCATCTCCAGGTCGGTGAGGAGCTGGTTGACGGTCTTGCCGAGGATTTGCTCGTCGTCGATCTGCGGCAGGTAGCGGTCGAGGAGGTCGGCCACCGGCTTGCCTTTCGCCTCTGCTCGCACGGTGCGCTCCTTGGCCATCCGCAGGTCGGCGAGGGTGTCGGCGTCGCGGTCACTCATCTGTTTGTGAGCGAGGCTGTAGAGCTCCCACAGGAGTGCCTCCTTCCACGCCGACCACATATCGGGGTGGGTGGCGCGGGCGTCGGCGTAGGAGAGGACGAGGAGCAGGGAGAGGGTCTCGGTGTCACCGATCTGGTCGACGAAGCGGGCGAGGACCTCGTGGTCGTGGATCTCCAGTCGCTGCGAGACGTGGGGGAAGAGGAGGTGGTTGGCGACCATCCGCTCGACCACGTCGATCTCGTCCGGTGGGTAGCCGAGGTGGCGCATGACCTGGCCGGTGAGGCGCTCGCCGACCGCCGAGTGGTCGCCCGGGTATCCCTTGCCGAGGTCGTGGAAGAGGGCGCCGAGGTAGGCAAGGTGGGGACGCTTGAGGTCGCGGAAGGTGCGGTGGAAGGCGGCCAGCTCGCCGTCGTCCGACTCGCGCACCGAGTCGATGGAGTCGATGACCTGCAGGGTGTGCTCATCCACGGTGTAAAGGTGGTAAGGGCCCGGCTGGCAGAGCGCCTCGATGGCCGCAAACTCGGGGACGAGGCGGCGGAAGAGACCGATCTCGTACATCGGGCGGAGCCAGAAACCGACCGTGCCGGTGGCGGTGAAGAGGCGGCGCAACATCGCCAGGTTGTCGGTGGAGCGCACCTCTTCGTCGGCGATGAAGGGCAGCTCCTCCTGCAGCTTGAGGAGGGTCTCCGGTGACAGGGGAACGCGGTGCTTTGCGGATAGCTCGAAGAGCTCGAGCATTCGCTCCGGCCGTTCGCGGAAGCGCCCCTTGGCGGCGAGGGGGATGGAGATGCGGTCGCGGAAGAGGAGGAAGCCGTCGCCCACGTGGCGCATGCCGAGGTGGGTCCGGATGCGGGCGCCGACGCCGAAGTCGTGGGCGAAGCGGCGCAGCAAGACACCGGAGAGGAAGTGGATCTGGCGCGCGTGGCAGTAGTAGTGGTGCATGAAGGAGGTGGAGGCGGGACGGCCTTCCTGCTCTTCGTAGCCGAAGTAGCGCGCCACCTCCTGCTGCTGATCGAAGGTGAGGCGGTCCTCCTTGCGGCCGGTGCGGAAGTGGATGTCGTTGCGCACTCGCCACAGGAAGGAGCGCGCCTCCATGAGGTACTCGCGTTCGTCGCGGGTGATCGAGCCACGCCTCATCAGCTCCTCGAAGCCGCTGCCGTTGAAGCGTGTCTTGCCCACCCAGCCGGCGAGGTGGATGTCGCGCAGGCCGCCGACCCCCTCTTTGATATGTGGCTCGCGCACGAAGATGGAGCCGCCCTGGCGGGCGAGCATTGCCTGGTGTTCGGCGACCTTGGTCTCGATGTAGCGGCGGGCGTGGCGAGCGGTGACCTTGCGGGCGATCTGGTGGCTCAGCTCGGTGTAGACCTCGGTGCTACCTACAATTTCGCGCGTCTCCAGCAAGGCAGTGCGCACGGTGAGGTCGGCGAGCCCTTGCTCCACGCAGTCGCGGAAGGTCCGCACCGCTCCCCCCACCTGGGCACCGAGGTCGAAGAGGAGGGTGGGGAGCTCGCTCACCACCTGCTGCATTGCCGGGTCGAAGCGGCGCGGGGTGACGAACAGGAGGTCGAGGTCAGAGCCGGGGTTGAGCTCGCCGCGACCGTAGCCCCCCACCGCCACCACCGCCACGTGGGCATCCAGGGCGAGGTGGCTGGTGGCCGCGAGGAAGCGGAAGAGGGCGCGGATGAGGAGGTCGGCGGCCTCGGTGAGCTGAGAGACGACTTCGGTGCCAATACCGCCGCGACGGTGGACCGCCTCGATCTCCGCGCGCCGGGCACGGTAGAGGTCGCGTGCCTGGGCAAGCAGCGCCGTCCGGTCACGCTCGAAGCTGGGTGCGGCGTCGTGCCACTCCCACGCCGCCAGGGCGGCGAGGTCGGCCACCTCGGGGAGAATCCAGGTGTCGGGGAGGGCGGCGCTCGTGGGCACGGTGGGTGTCTCGGTCTCGATTTCGGCCATCAGGCTATCTCTTCGTTTTTCGCCGTCGCCGCAAGGCGAGGAGGGAGACCACGGTGACGGCACCGGTGGCGTCCGCGGCCACGTCCCAGACGCTCGAGTCGCGGCCCGGGGTGAAGCTCTGGTGATACTCGTCGCTCACCCCATAGAGGGTGGCGAGGAGCGCCGCCCGGGTGAGGACGAAGGGGGAGCCGCCGGCAGTGAGGGCCGCAGCGAGGACTCCGGTGAAACCACCGTACTCGATGCCGTGGCACACCTTGTCGAAGTTGGGGACCAGGTCCGGCGCGGTGATCCCCGACTGGGCGGAGAGGCCGAAAATCAACGCGGCATAGGCCCCTGCCACCGCCCAGCGAAGGGGGCGTCCCCAGCGCCTCCGCTGGTCGCCGCTCATGGGGTCGTCTCGCGGGTGCCCACCAGTCGCCCGTGGTCGATGCCGCTCACCCGGACCTGGAGCAGCTCGCCCGGGGCGGCGGCGGCGGGGGCGCGAAGTCTGCGGTTGGTCCGTGTCCTGCCCTCGACCCAGCCGTCGCCGGCCTCCTCCACGAGGATCTCCTGGCGGCTGCCGACGAGGGCCTCGTTGTGCTCGGCGGCAATCCGCCGCTGGAGGACAAGGATCCGTTCCAGGCGCTCCGCCTTCACTACCTCGGGGATCGGGTCGCCGAGGGGGGCTGCCTTGGTGTGCGGCCGGGGCGAGTACTTGAAGCCGTAGAGGCCGGCGAGGCGCAGCTCCTCCACCACCGCCACCGTCTGCTCGAAGTCGGCGTCGGTCTCGCCGGGGAAGCCGACGATGAAGTCGGAGAGGAGCGCCAGCTCCCCCACCGCCGCGCGTACCGCCGCTGCCCGTTCCAGATACTCGGCCACCGTGTAGCCGCGGCGCATCGCCGCGAGTATGCGGTCGGAGCCGGATTGGAGGGGGAGGGGGAGGTGGGGACAGACCTCCGGGGTGGTGGCCATTGCCTCGATGAGCTCATCGCTCAGGTGGCTCGGGTGGGAGGTGAGGAAGCGTACCCGGGCGATCCCGTCGACCGCCGCCACCTGTCGCAACAGCTCGGCGAAGGAGACCTCCCCCTCGCCGCGTCCACCCCCCTTGCGGCCGTAGGCGTTCACCGTCTGGCCCAGGAGGGTGACCTCGCGACAGCCGGTGGCCGCGAGGCGGCGCACCTCGTCGAGGATATGGGCGGCGGGCCGCGAGTACTCGCGGCCCCGGGTGTAGGGGACGATGCAGAAGGTGCAGAACTTGTCGCACCCCTCCACCGCGGTGACGTAGGCGCAGGTGGTGGCGGTGCGGATCGGGCCGTCACCCACTTCCAGGTAGGGGCCGTCGGCCACGTCCACCACCCGCTCGCCCGCGTCCACCCGGCGCAGGGTGGACGGCAGCCGCCCCACCGCCCGGGTGCCGACGACGAAGTCGAGGCCGCGGGCGCGTTTTAGCAGGGCAGCACCGTCGGCCTGGGCGACACAGCCGGTGACGCCGATTTTCAGCCGGGGTCGTGCCTGTTTGAGGGAGGTGAGGCGGCCGACCTCGCCGATGATCCGCTGCACCGCGTGGTCGCGCACCGCGCAGGTGTGGAGGACGATGAGGTCCGCCTCCTCGGCCGACAGCGCCTCCTGGTAGCCATGGTCACGGGCGAGGCCGAGGAGCCTCTCCCCCTCGTGGGCGTTCATCTGGCAGCCGAAGGCGTGGACGAAGACGCGCCTCATTCCGCTCGCCTCCGGTGTGGTCGTCATCGAGGTTGGGTGGTATTCCATGGCGGGGGTGATTGTAGGGGGGCGCGGCGCGCTCGGCGAGCAGCTATGGGCGCGATCAGGCTTCCGGACGGTGAGGGGATGTGGGTACCGCAACGACAGCGCCATGTCTTCCCGACTCCCTCTCTCTGCGTCTCTGCGCCTCTGCGCGAGGCCCTCAGCCGACGATTATGGGGCCACCACTCGGTTTGACGAGCCGCGGAGCTGCCCCTACGCTCCGCCATCGACTTTGGGGGCACCGCGTGCAAATCGAGGCAGTCTGGAAGACCTTTCACGGTGACCTCGACCGAGTCGAGGAGGAGATTCGCCACCACCTCCACTCGGATGCGGCGATTATTCCGGAGGTGGGTGCCTACCTTCTGGAGGGCGGCGGCAAGCGGGTTCGGCCCCTGATGGCGCTGCTTTCGGCGCGCCTGTGCGGCTACCAGCGGGAGAGCGTCTACACCCTGGCGGCGATCGTCGAGTACCTCCACACCGCCAGCCTCCTGCACGATGACGTGGTGGACATGGCCCAGCTCCGCCGCGGCCACGCCGCCGCCAACTCCATCTGGGGGAACCAGGTGTGTGTCCTGGTGGGGGATTATTTTTATGCCATGGCGCTGCACCTGGCGGTGGCCGAGGACAGCCTGGAGATCATGGAGATCCTCTCCGCCGCCACCGCCTACATGGTGAAGGGCGAGCTCCTCCAGATGGCCCACACCAAGGATGTAAAGACCGACCGAGAGCAGTACGAGGGGATCGTCACCTGCAAGACCGCCAACCTCATGGCCGCCGCCTGTGCCCTGCCGGCGGTGGCGGCACGGGTCGAAGGGGAGATGAAGGAGGGGCTGCGCGCCTACGGCCGCCACCTCGGGATCGCCTTCCAGATGGTCGACGACACCCTCGACTACGTCGCCGAGGAGGAGCGCCTCGGCAAGCTGGTGGGCAAGGACCTGATGGAGGGGAAGGTGACCCTGCCGTTGATCCTGCTTCTCCAGCACGCCAGCGCGGCGGACCGGGCGCGGGTGGAAGAGGTCATTCTGAAGGACAATCTCGAGCCCCACGACCTGCAGGAGGTGATGCTCCTGCTCGGGCGCTACGACATCCTCGCCGCCTGTCTGGAGGTGAGCAGTGACCACGTGCGGCAGGCGAAGGAGGCCCTCGCCCCCTTCCCCGACAGCGAGGCGCGCGCCGCCTGCTTCGCCCTCGCGGATTACGTCATCGAGCGCGATCTGTAGCTTGCTTGCCTTCCCGGTGGGAGGCGAAAAAATTGGCTATCCTGCATAGCTCAGCGGAGCTGGAAAAATCTGGCAAAACAGGAACACGAAGACACGAAATCTTGAAAAACACGAAAAAACTCCATTAAGACTTTTCGTGTTTTCTCCCTTTCGTGTCTTCGTGTTCCCATCGGGCCATTCACCTGAGCTAAGGGAATAGGCGTACAAAAAAAAGCTAAAGCTCCCGGCCATCACCTCCGAAGAGGTCGAAAAGGCCGGTGGGTCTCCGGCCAAGGAGGTGAGCCGTGATGGTCCTCTTTGCGGGTATGGCCGTGGGATTTGCCCTCGGAATTGTGGTCGCCGCGCTCCTCTCCGCGCCCACCGCAGACCCCGGGTGTGACCACTGCGTCCTCGCCGAGCGGCGCACGGCGCGCCGTTCGACCGGCGAGGCGCGTCGCCTCATCGCGTAGGCGACACCGATGGTGGAAATGCGGGCTACCGTTGGGCCAGCGGGCGGGTACGCGTAAAGCGTTTTGTGGAAGGTTTCGCGGCCCGAAGGGCCGTCCATCCCTAGCCCCTAACCCCCAGCCCCTAATCCCTGCGAGCGCAGCGAGCTACAGGCACCAATAGCTGAAGCCTGCCTCCTCCAGGGCGGCACGGTCACGGCAGGTCTTCACATCGACAAAGACCGGCTGGCCATCTTTGCGACAGAGGTCACGAAGCTGCGCGTCGGAGAGATTACGGTATTCCCGGTGGCTGACCGCCATGATGATGGCGTCCACCGGCGGCACCACATCCAGGGGGGTGACCGCGATCCCCATCTCTGCCTCGGCCTCTTGCGCGTCGGCGCGCGGCTCGTGGGCGTAGACCTCGATACCGTAGTCACGGAGCTCGTCGATGATGTCGACGACCCGGGAGTTACGCAGGTCGGGGACGTCCTCCTTGAAGGTGAGGCCGAGGACGAGGACCCGTGCCCCCTGCACTGCACGTCCGGCACGGATGAGCTGCTTCACCGTCGCCTCGGCCACGTACTTGCCCATCGAGTCGTTGATCCGTCGGGCGGCCATGATCACCTGCGGGTTGATCCCGAGCGCCTCCGCCTTGTAGGTGAGGTAGTAGGGGTCGACGCCGATGCAGTGGCCGCCCACCAGGCCGGGGGTGAAGGGGAGGAAGTTCCACTTCGTGCCCGCCGCCTTGAGCACCGCCTGGGTCTCGATCCCCATCCGGTCGAAGATGATGGAGAGCTCGTTCATCAGGCCGATGTTGAGGTCGCGCTGGGTGTTCTCGATTACCTTCGCTGCTTCCGCGGTCTTGATCGTCGGCGCCCGGTGGACCCCCGCCTTGACGACGAGCTCGTACACCTCGGCGACCTCCTCCAGGACCTCGGGGGTCTGGCCGCTCACCACCTTGGCGATGGTGTCGACGCGGTGCTCGCGATCGCCCGGGTTGATCCGCTCCGGTGAGTAGCCGAGGAAGAAGTCCTTGCCGCACACCAGCCCCGATCCCTCCTCCAGGAGCGGCCCGCACACCTCCTCGGTGACACCCGGATAGACGGTGGACTCGGGGACGACGATGTCGCCTTTGGAGAGGTACGGGGCGATGGTGCGGCAGGCGGAGGCGACCGGTCCGAGGTCCGGCGTCTTGTGGCTGTCGATGGGGGTGGGGACGGTGATCAGATAGAGCGAGGCGGGGGCGATGTCCGCTGGGTCGGTGGTGTAGGTGATCTTGGCCGCCGCCATCTCCACCGCGTTGAGCTCACCGGTGGCGTCGTATCCCTCCTTCAGCTCGCGGATCTTGCGTTCGCTGATGTCCAGGCCGATCACCGGACAGTGGGCGCTGAAGGCCGCGGCGAGCGGCAGGCCGACATAGCCGAGGCCGATGACCGCGATTTGGGCCTCACGACGGACGAGGCGGTTGGCGAGGGTGTCCATGGTGGTTCCTTTAGTTCAGCGGGTGGAGGGTAGACGGGACGAAGAGGGGGGAGGGGAGTGGTCCGGTGGTAGCGGCGGTTTCGTACATCGCGCCGGACCGCACGGTGGACTTCTCCCCATCCCTTCTCCCCGTTCTCTTAGAGGTATTGGCGGTACCAGTCGATCGCCGCGGCGAGGCCGGCATGGATGTCATAGGCCGGCTCGTAGCCGAGGAGCCGCTTCGCCTTGTCGATGTCCGCCAGGGAGTGCTTGATATCGCCGGCGCGCGGCGGCCCGTGGTGCGGGGCGATGTCGCGGTCGAGGAGCTCGCCGAGGAGGTGGTAGAGCTCGAGGAGCTGCACCCGCTGGCCGGTGGCGACGTTGAACACCTCGCCGGCAACCCCGGCGGCGGTCGCCGCCTTCAGGTTCGCCTGGACACAGTCGTCGATGTAGGTGAAGTCGCGGGTCTGCTCACCGTCACCGTTGATCGTCGGCGCCTCACCGGCCAGCAGCGCCTTGACGAAGATCGGGATGACCGCCGAGTACTGGGAGTAGGGATCCTGGCGGCGACCGTAGATGTTGAAGTAGCGCAGGACCACGGTCTCCAGGCCGTAGACCCGGGTGAAAACCTGGCAATACGCCTCCTGTCCATACTTGGTGACCGCATAGGGAGAGAGCGGCAGGGGCGGCATCGTCTCCACCTTCGGGAGGGTGGGGGTGTCGCCGTAAGAGGACGAGGAGCCGGCGCACACGAGCCGCTTGATCCCCGCATCGCGCGCCGCCACCAGGACGTTCATGTGGCCGTTGAGGTTGACGTCGTGGGTGGTGAGCGGATCGGCCACCGACTTGGGGACCGAGCCGAGGGCCGCCTCGTGAAAGCAATAATCGACCCCCTCCATGGCGTCGGTCACGACGCCCATATTGCGCATATCTCCTTCGACGAGGCGGAAACGATCGCCGTAGCCGCCGTCGTCGACGAAGGCGAGGTTCTCCCGTTTACCGGTGGAGAAGTTGTCGAGGACGCAGACCGAGTCGCCACGCGCGAGCAGCGCCTCGGTGAGGTTGGAACCGATGAAACCGGCGCCGCCGGTGACCAGGTAGTGCATGAGATCCTCTCAGGGCAAAGTGGAGGCGGATCGTAGTGGCGCGAATGCGGTGCGGCAAGGATGCCGTGGGTGTCCGTCGTCCCCCCGACGCATTTTAACCGCGGTCGCTACACGTCCCGTGGAGCTGCGCGAGCTCGCGCTGGAGCTGGAGGGCGAAGCGTACGAGTCGTTCGCGGTCGGCACCGGTGATCTGGTCAAAGGTCGCGGCCACCCAGCGATCTGGAGGGGTATCGATGGTGCGGATCACCGAGGCGATCACCTCGACCGTGCGCTGCGGTCGTCCCGGGAGGGCGACGGTGAGCAAGATGCGATCGCCCTCGCTGAGGTCGGTGCACGGGAACGAGATGCCGCATGCGGAGATCTCCACGGTGGTGGTGGTGAGGTCTCGATCCTCCTTCTCCTTGTCGCTGGCGAGCTCCAGGAGCGCATTGACCTTGGCATCGAGCCCCTCCAGAAATCGTGCTACCTCGGGATCGAAGGTGTCGGAGAGAATCCGACTGAGGGCGTAGTCGGTGGTGTGGTTCGGAGATGCCGCCTGGCGTCGGCTCACCAGCAGGGAACCGGATTCCCAGCGCGGCCAGTCGTCGTCGGAGATCGGCTGGTAGGCGAGGCTGACCTCGGCCTGGATGCGGACGAACTCACGTTTCGAAGACATCGGGTGCTCCTCGCGGTCTCGGATCGGCGCCGAGGGTACTCTTCGTTGTCCCCCCTCTTCGGCGGGAACGACTCATCCTTGAGTCACCCGCCCGGTGGCCTGCGGAGCCGCTCCTCCAGCCGTTCGACCTCTTTTTTGGTGAGGCCGCCGTCGGCGCGCAGGCGCTCCAGGGCGAGGCGCGTGTCGGCGTCGATCCATCCCTCCTCCGAGGCCCGTTGGTACCGGCCGAGGCCGGCGGGGTTCGCCCGCGAGGGAGGCTGGTCGTGGAAGATGCCGTTGTCTTGGGCAACCACCGTAGCCGGCTCGTGGCTCCGCTGGTTGTCTCGTAGGCTGGCGACCTCCCGCATCAACGCGACCTTGTCACAGGCGTTGCGTACCACGAGCTGAATCTCTGCCAGCTTGAACGGCTTGGCGACGAAGTCGAAGGCGCCGGCGTTGATCGCCCCGAGGACCGTCTCCAGGGAGCCGTAACCGGTGATGAAGATGACCTGGATCGAAGGCTGCAGGAGGATCGCCCGCTGAAAGAGCTCCTGGCCACCCATCTTCGGCATGGAGAGGTCGGTCACCAGCAGGTCGAACGGGTCACGCTCCAGTTGTGCAAGGGCCTCCTCGCCATCGCGCGCCACGGTGACGGTGCGTTGCGGTGTGGCCAGGGCGCGTTCGAGCAGATCACGGGAGGCGCGCTCGTCGTCGACGATAAGGATGGAGAACTGGGTTGTCGGGGCGGAGGTCATCTCCTCTCCCTTTTCGTCTCCTTACCTCCCCGGCTTGACATGCCGACTCCTTTGGGCGCGGCTACGGCAGGGTTAGGCGGCGTACGGCGCCTCTTCGCTGGTATTCTTGCGTGCCTCCGAGGCAAGTCTCTGGACGATCTCCGACATCCGTCTCGACTCACCGACGATGCGTTCGATGCTCGTCGCCATCTCCGGGTCGTCCACGTCCATGGAGAGGAGCTCGGCATTGCCCAGCACCGCGGTCAGCGGCTGGTTGAGCTCGTGGGCGAGACGACGGATGGCGAGGCAGCTCTCTTCCAGTGCCGCGATCCGATCCTCGATCCCTTTGGTTGCATCCATGGTGGCTGCTCCTTCGTACGGCGGCCGCGACGCCGGGCCACCGCGCGTCTCGATCTTTTGGCTATCGCCGACCGTGGTTCAACAGCTCAGCCCCTCATCCATCGGCTCACGGTAGGTGCAGACGATGGCCGCTGTGCCCCGCTTGCGGTCCACCCACTGAAGCCACCCGTCGCGCAGGGACTCGAGGACGAAGAGGGCATCTTCGGCCGCGCCGGGGGTACCGTCCTCCCACGCCACCTGAAGGCTCTCACGCACGAACTCGTACAGACGCCACAGGTTGACGGCGATCTCTTCTCCGTGGGGGAAATCGAGGGCGGTCTCCAGCTCGGCGACGGACCGGTTGGCCCCAAAGAGGGGGTCGAGGGCCTGCCGCCGGTTGCCCTTGGCGAGGTGGACGATGCCGCTTTGCGCCATCTGGATTGCCTGGTCGTAGACCGCCAGGACCTGCTGGCGATGGTCGGCCCGTTCGAGGTGGGTGGTGTGATAGCTCATGGTGCGTGCTCCCATCGCTCTTACCCACGGCGGTCGACATAGGTAGGGATCGGCGCGTCCGGGATACGGTAACCACCCACGGCGCGTCGTCCCACACCGAGGTGGGCAAGCTCATCGGCGAGCCGTTGCTGAGCTCGCTCCAGGTGTACCCGGTTGTTTTGATCACACGCCTCGATCCGCGCCACTGACGCCACTATTTGCTGGGTGATCTTCGGATCCGCTTCGCCGTTACTCGCGAGGTGCGCACACGCCTTGGCGACCCTGCGAGTGAGCTCTTCACGCTGGCGGCGCAGGAGCCAGATGGCGTCGAAGTCTCCCTCTTCGATGGCCACCGCCTCCTCCAGCGCCACCGAGTGGATGTGGGCGAGGAGCTCGGTACATCCAGCCGTTGGGTCGAGGACGGTATTCATCCCGCGACCATCGACAGGGTTGGGCGAGCTGGTTCGGCCTGCGGCGATCGCCCCTCCGCACGGACCTGGCGGATCGCCTCGCCCCACCCATCACGCAGGGTCTCGATGATCGGGATCAGCGCCTTCAGGGGGGGCGCTAACCCTTCTGCATTGGCCTGGGAGTAGCTCTCCAGACAGAACATGTAGAGGGAGGCGAGGTTTCCCGTGAGCTCCTTATCGACCTCAAAATTCAAGGTCGAGTAGAGCTCGGTGATGATCGCAAAAGCGCGTGAGATCGCTTCACAACGGGCCGCCACGTCGTTCGCCTCGATCGCCTCGATCGCCCGTCGGGTGAAACGCAGGGCGCCGTCGTAGAGCATCAACAGCAGCTCACTGCGATCGGCGGTGTTCGTCTGGGTGTTGCGATAGGTCTGGTAGCCGGTAGTCATGGATGGATTCCCTTCCGTCCTTCGTTGTATGAGGCGTCCCTATTTTGTTTTGATGGCCGGCATGTTGTTGAGGGCCTGGAGGAGCGAGTCACCCTGGGTCTTCAAGTTGTTCACCATCAGCTCGAGATTGGAGTACTGCTTGGTGATTTGCTGTGTGTAGGCATCGATACGGACTTGGGCGGTGGTGATCTGTTGGTTGATGCGTTTGACGTTGGCGTTCAGTCCGTCGGTTCGTCCGTGGATGGCTCCGTTGATTGGATCGGTGAAGCCGCTGACCGTGGTCGAGAGCGCTCCGAAGACGCCGTGGGTGGTAGTGCCATCGCCGCGAATGACCTCTTCGACCGCGGCCTTGTCGGTGTTGACCGCCTCCTTCAAGACGGATGCGTCGAACTGGAGCTTGCCGCCTTTGCCCATCCGTACGCCGATGCCGGAGAGCGACTGGATCGAGCCGCTCCCATGGCCGAGGCTGAGGCTTGTAGAGCTCAGGCGGGAGACCACCGAGCGGAGGGTAAAGTCGCCGGCGAGGACGCCCGGTTGATCGACGTTGTTTTGGGCAGCATTGAAGTCGGCGACGGCGTTAAAGGCATTGACATAGGCGGAGAGCTTCGACTCCAAGGAACTGGTTGTCTCTGCCACGGTCACCGTGGTCGGCGTGGTGCCGCTGGCCGCGATGAGGTCGATGGTGGCACCGGGGATGGCGTCAGTGACTTTGTTGGTTGCACTGGTGATGGGGATGTTGCTCACCGTGAGCTGCGCATCCTGCGCCGGCTGGGTCTCCACGAGGTTGGCATTGATGAGCTGCGACAGGCCGGCGTTATCCGTGTTATTGCCATCGCCGTCGCCGGTGACCGAGAGGGTGATGGCGTTGCTCGTACCCGTCTGATCCGCGGTGATGATCAGCCGGTAGGGGGTGGCGCTACCGTCGTTGACGATCGCCGCGGTGACCCCCACATCGGCCTTGTTGATCGCCGCGCTCACCCCCGCCAGGGTGTTGTTGGTGGAATCGATGGTGATCTCCACCGGCGTGCCGGTGCCGATCTGGATGGAGAGGGTGCCGGTGCCGACGGTCGTGGTGTCGGTATCGGCGAAACGACCGGCGGCGGTGGTCAGCGTCTGGGCTTGGGCGAGGTTGCTGACGTTGACCGAGTAGCTCCCCACGGGGGTCGTATCGGTCACCGAGACCGCCACCGCGTCGGTGCTGCTGGCCGTCGCGGTGCGCCCGAGCAGCGGGCCGGTCGTGTCCTTCAAGGCGTCCGCCGCGTCCTGGGCCGCCTTCACCAGGGTGTTGAGCTTCTGCAGCGCCGTCACCTGCTCCTGGAACCCCTGCTCGCGGAGCTGGAGATGGTCGATGGGGACGTGCTCCGCCGCCACCATGGCGTCGATGATCTTCTGGGTGTCGAGCCCGGTGACCAGCCCGCCGACGGAAATTGACATGGTCAGGCCACCTTCTCGAAGAGAAGTCCGTGGGTGGAATCGATCTGACCCGCGGCGGCGACAAAGAGCCGCGGTGGCATCTGGCGGATGATCTCGCCGGTGGCACGATCGCGGATGGTGATGACCGGCAGTGCCATCCCCTTGGCCGCCTCGATCTCGACCCGGAAGTTCGCCGACTGGTTGATCTTCGCCATCGCCTCTTGCAGTTGCGGATCGGGCGGTGGGGCGGGATTGCTCTTCCCACCCCCGAGGTGATCCACCGGGGAGGCGATCGCCGCGGTGCTTACCGTATTGCCACCACGTGAGACCCCTTCATTTGGCGTGGCCGTGCTGGTGGTGGATGACGGTGTATTCGGGAAGGGCCCGATGGTTTGGATGCTACTCATGGCTCACCCCCTACGGGCCGCCGGGGAAGAACGCCCCCGGCGGCCCTGGGTTATCCCCGTCCCGTGTCTAGCCGAGGAGCTTGAGAACGGTGGAGGGGAGCTGGTTCGCCTGCGCCAGGACCGAGATACCGGCCTGCTGCAGGATCTGATTCTTCGTCAGGTTCGAGGTCTCCTGGGCGAAGTCCGCGTCCTGGATGCGGGAGCGGGCGGCGGAGACGTTCTGGGTGACGTTCTGCAGGTTGGAGATCGTCGAGGTGAACCGGTTCTGGATCGCGCCGAGGTCGCCTCGCACCGAGTTGACGAACGAGAGCGCCGCGTCGATGACATCGAGCGCGGAGTTTGCCCCGGTCTGGGTGCCGATGTTGATGTCCGAGACCTTCGACAGGGAGGAGCCTTTCGCGGTGTTGGCGCTGGCGTCCACGAGAGAGCCGTTGGCCTGGCTTACGCTGGAGCTTACCGAGAAGGACTTTTCCGCCTGCAGGGTGACCGTGCCCCCGACCACCGAGCTGTCCGTGGAGGTGGTGCCACCCAGCGCCGCCGCGGTACTCGCGCTGTTGTCGCCGGTGAAGGTGAGGGTTCCCGAACCCGCGATGAGGACATCCTGGATCTTGATGTCCGCGCCGTTGCTGTTGGTCAGGGTGATATTGTTGCCGCTCCGCTCGGCGGTGATGCCGGTGGTGGAGCTCTTGTCGTTGATCGCCTGGACCAGGGGGTCGAGGCCGGTACCGGTGCCGGTGGTGGCGGCGGAGATGGCAACTAGGGTGCCGTCGTCGCCGGCGATTTTGAAGGTGGTGGCGCCGGTGGAGATGGAGGAGAGGGTGGCCGTCGTCTTGGCCGTGGCGGTGACCCCGGTGGTGGAGGTCTTGTCGTTGATCGCCGTGGCAATGGCCGACGCCGTGTCTCCGTCGGTGATCGCCGCCGAATCCTGGCCGAGGGAGCCGGAGATGGTGAGGGTCTGGGTTTTGATCTGGTTCGTGACACCAGTCACGTCGGCCGAGGCGGCCGTGGATGAGTTGATGCCCGCGGCGTTGTTGGAGTCGCCGGTCACCGCGTTGTTGCCGATGGTGTTGGCGGCGGTGTTGCCAATCGAGATGTTGATCGTCTGGTTCGCCCGGAATCCTACCTGGAACTTGGCGTTGTTGAAGGAACCGTCGAGGACCTTGGTGCCGTTGAACTCGGTGGTGGACGAGATCCGGGTGATCTCGCTCTGGAGCTGCGTCACCTCTGCTTGGAGGGAGGCGCGGTCGGAGGAGGAGTTGGTGTCGTTCGCCGACTGGACGGCCAGCTCACGCAGCCGCTGCAGCGAGTTGGTCACCTCCTGGAGCGCCCCTTCCGCCACCTGCGCTACCGAGATGCCGTCGTTCGCATTCCGGATCGCCTGGTTGAGGCCGCGCACCTGGGAGGTCATGCGCGACGAGATGGCCAGGCCGGCGGCGTCGTCCTTGGCGGAGTTGATCCGCAGACCCGACGAGAGTCGCTGGAGGGCCGAGCTCACCCCCTGGGCAGACCGGTTGAGGTTGCGCTGGCCGTTGAGGGCCAGCAGGTTGGTGTTGACTGCGAGTGCCATGGGACTTTCCTCCGTGGAAAGTGCGGGTCTATCCGAACCCTGGGGTTGGGGCGGGCTTCCTGCACCGCCGCGAGTCTTTCCGGATCATTCCGGTACCCGCCGTTATCGGTGGCACGTCGTCTCACCTTTAGGGGCAAGTCGCCCGGGGTGATCGGTAGCAACGGCTTACTTTTGTATGCCTATCCCCTTAGCTTCAGGACCCGTACCCGATGGGAACACGAAGGCACGAAAGGGGGAAAACACGAACAGTTTGGGTGGAGTTTTTTCGTGTTTTCAAGTTTTCGTGCCTTCGTGTTCCGCATTCGCCG
>CAZRGD010000019.1:0-15633 GCA_964599505.1 uncultured Nitrospirota bacterium
GCTAATCGGGGGCATGGCCCCCTCCTACCCAATCGGGGGCATGGCCCCCTCCTACATGCCTATTGGCCGCTGACCCGTTAGGCTGGCGACTCCTCTCCACCCGAGGATGCTGCCCATGGCCACTGCTGAGCCCCCTATCGCCCCTGTCGAGAGCGCCCCGCCGGAGGCGGCGGTGGCGCCGGTGCCGGCGCGGATTCGTGAGATACCCTTTAACTACACCTCCTATTCGGATCGGGAGGTGGTCCTGCGTCTGCTCGATCAGGAGGCGTGGGACGATCTGAACTCCCTGCGCGAAGAGCGGCGGACCGGCCGCTCGGCCCGCTGGCTGTTCGAGATCTTCGGCCAGATCTGGGCGATCTCGCGCAATCCGTACCTGCAAGAGGACCTCTTCCGCCACCCCAAGCGGCGGCGGGCGGTGCGCGAGAAGCACGAGGATCGTCTGCGCTTCATTGAGCAGCGGGCCGACGGCAACGAGCGGGTCCTGGCGATCGCCAGGAAGACCCGCCGCCTGGTCGAGACGTTCCAGCGCTCCTTTACCGAGGTGCGCCGTGACCGGCGGCGGGCGGTGCGACGGCTGTCGCGGGCCACCGCGCGTGCCAACATCCACTTCTCTCCCTTTATGAAGGTGGCGCACATGACCGACGCCACCGATTGGCGGATGGAGATCCCCTTCGCGGTGATCACCCCCGACACCGAGGCCGAGATCGGCGCGGTGGTGCGTGGCTGTGCCGACCTCGGCCTGTCGGTGATTCCGCGTGGCGGCGGTACCGGCCTGTGCGGCGGCGCGGTGCCGCTCTTCCCACGCTCGGTGGTGATCAACACCGAAAAGCTCGATGCGATCGGCGACGTGACCACGGTGGAGAACGACTGGGCCACGGACGGCCACCCCTCCCACATCCCCACCATCCATGCCCAGTGCGGTGCGGTGACCGGCCGGGTGACCGAGCGGGCACGCGCCGCAGCCGGCCTGGTCTTCGCCACCGACCCCACCTCGCTCTGGGCGTGCACCATCGGCGGCAACGTCGCCTCCAATGCCGGCGGCCAGAAGGCGGTGATGTGGGGGACCTGTGTCGACAACCTGCTCTCCTGGCGGATGGTCGACCCCGACGGCCTGCCCCTGGAGGTGCGGCGTCTCGACCACCACATGGGGAAGATCGGCCCCGACACCCTCGCCCGCTTCCGCATCACCCGCTACGAGGCGGACGGCGAGACGGTGCGCGGCGAGCCCGAGATTCTGGAAATCCCCGGCACCACCTTCCGTAGCCCCGGTCTGGTGAAGGACGTGACCAACAAGCACCTCGGGGGGCTGCCCGGGGTGCAGAAGGAGGGGACCGACGGGATGGTCACCTCCGCCACCTTCGTCCTCCACCGCGCCTTCGACTTCACTCGCACCGTCTGTCTGGAGTTCTTCGGCGATGAGCTCTCCAAGGCGACGGAGGCGATCGTCGCGGTAAAAAGGCAGGTGGAGGAGACCGACGGCGTCTTCCTCACCTCGCTCGAGCACTTCGATGAGAAGTACGTGAAGGCGACCGGCTACCACACGAAGAGCCCGCGTAGCGCCCGCGCCCGGGTGGTCTTGCTGGTCGACGTGGCGGGCAACGACGAGGCGTCGGTGGCGCGCACCTGCTCGGAGATCTGCCGCCTGGCGGCGACCGGCGACGGCGAGGGGTTCGTGGCGGTGGCGGAGGAGGACCGCACCGCCTTCTGGAAGGTGCGCGGTCGCATGTCGGCGATCGCCCGCCACACCAACGCCTTCAAGATCAACGAGGACGTGGTGATCCCGCTGGAGCGTCTCACCGAGTACGCCGACTTCATCGAGCGGCTCAACATCGAGCTCTCCACCACCAACAAGCTCGCCATCCTCGACGCCCAACGCGAGCTCCTCGCCGCCCACCTGGAGCGGGCGGAGGCGGGCGACGAGGGTGGCTTCCTCCTCCCCAAGCTGAGCGAGGCGATGGCGGTGATCGAGCGGGTGGCGGCGCGCTGGCGGCGGCTGCTCGCCGGCCTCGACCTCCCGGCGATGGAGGTTCTCGACCTGTTGCCGGCGGAGGTGGTGCGCGGCGACGAGACCCTCTTCCGGGTGATCCAACGTGCTGATCTGCGGGTCTCCTACCGGCGCGAGGTGGAGGCGCCGCTGCTGGCGCTGTTCGACGGCTACGACGCGGTGATCTCCGACCTCAAACAGGGCCACGCCCAGCACCTGCGCTCGCGGGTGGTGATCGCCACCCACATGCACGCCGGCGACGGCAACGTGCACACGAACATTCCGGTCAACTCCAACGACTACCGGATGATGCGCACCGCCCACCACGTCGTGGAGCAGGTGATGGCGAAGGCGGTGGAGCTCGGCGGGGTCATCTCCGGCGAGCACGGCATCGGGATCACCAAGCTGCCGTACCTGGCGCCGGCGCTGCTCGCCGAGTTTGCCGACTACAAGCAGCGGGTCGACCCCGACGGCCGCCTCAACCCGGGCAAGCTGACGGCGGACGCGCCGCTGGAGTTCGTCTACACCCCGTCGTTTAGGTTGTTGGAGCAGGAGGCGATCCTCATCGAGGCGGTCGACCTGGAAGAGATCTCCGAGACCATCGCCCCGTGCATCCGCTGCGGCAAGTGCAAGCCGGTGTGCAACACCCACTCGCCGCACAGCGATATGCACTACTCGCCGCGCAATAAGATCCTCGCCATGGGGATGATCATCGAGGCCTTCCTCTACCAGTCACAGACCCGCCTGGGAATCTCCCTGGCGCAGTTCGGCAACATTCAGGACGTCGCCGACTACTGCACCATCTGTCACAAGTGCGAGGCGCCGTGCCCGGTGAACATCGACTTCGGCGAGGTCTCCGTCGGCCTCCGGCGACTCCTGAAGGAGAAGGGGGTGGCGCGCTTCCGGCCGATGACCAAGCTGGCGATGCTCTTCCTCACCCTCTCCAACCCGGAGGCGGTCCGGGTGATGCGCACGGTGGTGATGCGCGGCGGCGTCGCGGTCCAGCGCACCCTCCATCGGCTCGCCCGCCGCGTCGGCCTGATCGACGGTCGCACCCGCTACACCACCCCGAACATGGACGGGGTGAAGGCCCAGGCCCTGCGCTTCATCGAGACTCCATTGCCGATGATGGACAAGCGGACCGCGCGCACCGCCCTGGGAATCGAAGACCGGCGCTACCTGCCGATCCTCCGCCACCCGGAGCGGGCCACCGACGAGGCGGTCTTCTACTTCCCCGGCTGCGGCTCCGAGCGGATGTACTCGCGCATCGGCCTCGCCACCGAGGCCCTGCTCTACCACGTCGGCACCCAGGTCATCCTACCTCCCGGCTACCTTTGTTGTGGCTACCCCGCCTCCTCCAACGGTGAGGAGTCCCTCGGCAAGCGGATCAACGCCGACAACCGGGTCCTCTTCCACCGGATCGCCAACACCCTCTCCTACCTCGACATCAAGGCGGTGATCGTCTCCTGCGGCACCTGCATGGACCAGCTCGAAGGGTACGAGCTTTCCCGCATCTTCCCCGACGCGCGGCTGTTGGACATCCACGAGTACCTCATGGAGAAGGGGGTCTCGATCGCCGGCGTCCCGGGCCGTCGCTACCTGTACCACGAGCCGTGCCACACCCCGATCAAGCAGTACCCCACCGCCCAGGTCCTCGACGCCACCCTCAAGGGGACACCGGTGGCGATGCCGCCGGGCTGCTGCGGCGAGGCGGGGACCCTGGCCCTGTCGCGTCCCGACATCTCGGCGATGATCCGCCTGCGCAAGGAGGAGGAGGTCGGCGACGTCCTCGCCGCCACCGCCCACACCGCTCCCACCGACACCAAGATCCTCACCACCTGCCCCGCATGCGTCCAGGGGCTCTCCCGCATGGAGGCCATGGGGGTGGAGGCCGACGCCCTCGTCTGCGAGCTCGCCGAGTCGATCCTCGGGGAGGATTGGGAGGGGGAGTTCATCCGCGTCGCCAAGGCAGAGGGGATCGAGAGAGTTCTCTTCTAGCTATGTAAAATCCGTTTATCTGTATGGAGATAAGACATGGAGTTCGACGTTCACTTCAAAGGCCGCTCTCTCCCCCTGAAGGTGGAAGACCCCTTCCGCCTCGACTCTGCCTCCTTCGCCGAGCGGATCCACGCCTTCCTCGACGGGGCCGCCCACAAGGTCGGTGAGCTTCACCTCGCCGAGCTCCTGCCGCGCATGGTCCGCGGCGTCGCCGGCTGCGAGGCCGGCTGCCCGGCGGACGCCAAGCACCTCGTCCGCCTCGGCTTCCACGACTACCAGCTCGCCTACGTCGAAGGCGGCATCCTCACCGCTCGCCGCGACCTCGCCCCCGGCGAGCCCCTGGAGATCCGGCTCTTCCCGGACTTCTGAGGCGCAGCGGGGCCGGGCAGACCGGAATGGAACTTCAAGGAACCCCTGATCGCGGTGCTCCAGGCCGGCTTCAAGGGGAGGCCATCGCTCGGATTACCGGAGTGTTCCCCGCGGTTCAGGCAATCTATCTCTTTGGCTCGGTGGTCCGTGGCGAGGCGGGGGCGCAGAGCGACGTCGATCTGGCGATTCTCGGGGAGCGGGAGGTGGACCCCGTTCTGCTGTGGGAAACGGCACAGGAGATCGCCGATGTGGTCGGCCGGGAGGTGGATCTCCTCGACCTGCGCGCGGTATCCACGGTCATGCGCATGCAGGTCATCAGCCGGGGAGAGCGGATCCATTGCCGAGATACCATGGCGGCCGAAACCTTTGAAGACTTCGTCTTTTCCCATTACGCCCTCCTGAATGAGGAGAGGCAGGCCATTCTCGACGAGGTGCGCGAGCGAGGGAGCGCCTATGGATGACGTGCTGCTGAACAAGGCGACCCACATCGATCGTTGTCTTGTCCGACGTGGTTTGGCTCCCCCAGCGCATTTACCCCACCACCATGCGGCCGCCGGTGAGTAGCAGTAACACCACGAAGGCGCGGCGCAGCCACCGTTCCGGGAGGTGGTGGGCGAGGTAGGCGCCCACCTGGGCGGCGGGGAGCGCGGCGATCCCGAGGGCGAGGGCGGCGGGGAGGTGGATGAGGCCGAGGGAGGCGCCGCTGGTGGCGAGCCATCGGTGGCCTTCCACCAGGTAGACCGTGCTTCCCACCACCGCGGAGGTGGCAAGCACCGCGGTGGCGTTGCCCACCGCGCGCTTGAGGTCGACGTGGAGGATAGCGCGCATGAGCGGCACCGCCACCACCCCGCCACCGACCCCGAAGGCGGCCGACAGGGCGCCGCTCGCCGCACCGATCGCCAGCCAGCGGCCGGTCGCCGCGGCCGTCGGACGGACGGTGGTCGCCGGGGTGTCGCGGCGAACCACCAGCCACGCCGCCGCCCAGAGGAAGAGGCCGAAGGCAACCCGCCAGCCGGAACCGGGTCGCTCCGCCACCCAGCGGGCGACGGCGGCGGCGCCCACTGCCGCTCCCGCCGCCAGGAGGATGGCGTGGCGCCAATCGACGTTGTGGCGGCTGGAGTGGGCGACGAGGGCGGAGAGGCCGCTCGCCACGATCGCCGCCAGGCTGGTGGCGGTGGCGCACTGAAAGAGGGTGGCCGGTGCAAACCCCTGGTCGCGGAAGCAGAAGTAGAGGACCGGGACCATGACGATCCCGCCCCCCACCCCGAAGAGGCCGGCGAGGAGCCCGGCACCGCCGCCGGCCACCAGATAGAGAATCCACTCCGCCACACCCCATCTCGCCCCACCGCGGGGGATGAGGCAACCCCCGTTTGACACCCCGCCCGCCGCCGCCGTCCAATATCCGCCGCCAGCCGCCGCGCCCGTGGCTCAACTGGATAGAGCACGAGGCTTCGAACCTCGGGGTTGCAGGTTCGAGTCCTGCCGGGCGCACCACGGCACACTGGGGTTTTCCCCGACCGTCTCGTCGTCCCTCCCGCAGGTTGTCCACATGGTGTCCATTCGCCGTAGCGTGTTGACCGGGAAGGGGAGGGAGGCGTGAGCCCCGCTGAGACCCTCGCCCTGCTGGAGGGGAAGCTGGAGGAGCATGGCCTCGCCGTCGCCGGCTGGACCGGCGGCCTCGATGGGGCGGTACAGCGCTTCGGCGTCTGTCGTCCCGGGCGGCGACAGATCACTGTGAGTCGCCACCTGGCGGCGATCAACTCGGAGGAGGAGGTGCTGAATACGGTCCTCCACGAGATCGCCCATGCCCTTGCCTTCATCGAGCACGGTAGGCAGTGCGGCCACGACCACCGCTGGCGGGCGATCGCGACGCGGATCGGGGCGCGGCCGCGGCGCTGTTTCAGTGGCGGGGAGACGAACACGGTGACGGGGAGCTACTACCTCGTCCACCGCGACACCGGCGAGGTCTTCCGCACCTACTACCGGAGACCGAGGGTGACGGACCTCACCAACCGTTGGATCCGCGGCCGCAAGGCGGAGACCGCGGGCAAGCTGGTGGTGGTGAGCGCGGCGCAGCTCGATGCGATGCGCCGCAGTGAGGCGAGTGATCCCGGGGTGGTGGCAGAGGAGGAGGCGCCTGTCCATGTATTCGGCCACGATGGCGGCGGCAAGCGGTTCAAGTTCCCCGCCGAGGCAGTGGCACGCCTCGGCCAGGGGTAAGGAGAGGTTTTATGGAGACGGAGAATGGACCGATCGAGCTGAACGCGGTGCAGGCGCGGGTCCTCGGGGCGTTGATGGAGAAGGAGCGCACCACCCCCAACGGCTACCCTCTGTCACTCAATGGGGTGGTTGTTGCCTGCAACCAGCGCTCTAACCGGGAGCCGGTGATGGCCCTGGAGGAGGGGGAGGTAGTGCGGGGGCTGGATCGCCTGCGTGGCCACGGTCTGGTGGTGGAGCGCGATACGGTGGAGGGGCGGGTGGTGAAGTACGCCCACACGGCAAAGCGGCGACTGGCCCTCACCCCCGAGGAGGGGGCAGTGCTCTGCCTGCTGCTGTTGCGCGGACCGCAGACCCCGGGCGAGCTTCGCGGTCGATCCGGTCGCCTCCACCCCTTCGCGAACGTCGCCGATGTGGAGGCGGCCCTCGCTCGGCTCCAGGAGCGACCCGCCGGTCCCCTGGCGGTGCGTCTGGAGCGGCTCCCCGGCCACCGGGAGCATCGCTATGCCCACCTCCTGTGCGGCGCTGCGGCGGTGGAGGTGGCCGTGGCCGCGGCGACGGCCGCACCGGTGACGACGCCGGGGACAGCGGAGGCACGCCTGGCAACGGTGGAGGTAGAGGTGGCCGAGCTGCGCGACGCGGTCGAGGTGCTGCGCGCCGAGCTCGACGGTTTTCGACGTCAGTTCGAGTAGGGAGGGGGTGTGCCGTTCGGTTGACAGTGTTGATATGTGGGAATATAATCCCAATTAATTGCAACCCGCCGGAGGCACCAGGATGACCTACCACCAGATGATCACACTCCTTGCGGAACGTGGAACCGTTTCGAGCTCTCACCTCTCGCGGTCCCGTCGTGCCGCCCTCGCCGCCGCTCTGATGAGCGAGGTGGGTGACGTCTGGGGGATGGCCTTCCTCACCGACAGTCCCGAGGCCGACGGCTATCCGGCCCTGTTGCGCCGTGCACTGGAGGCAGAGATCACCCCGGCGGAGCTCGGTGAGGCCATACTCAAGGGGGCGATCCACTACAGCGCCGGCCGCATCGAGCGCGACATCCAGCAGACCTCGTCCGAGATTGCGAGCTTGGCGGCGGTGTAAGCGGGCGGCCGCATCTCACGGATCGCCAAAGTCCGACAGGCTCCTAAGGGCTTGCGAAGAACGAGCTGCATGTTTTCGTGCTCAGGTAGTCGTTTCTTCGCAAACCCAAAGTTCGACAGACTCCTACCCGAAGCGGTAGCGGGAAAACAGGGCGCCGTCAGGGCCAAAGAGGAGAGCTGTGTTGTGGCACCGCCCCGCGACCGCGCTCCGCTCGAGGATCGAGCCCGCGGCGAGGTGAATCCGGTGGCGTGCGGCGAGGGCCGCGAGGCTGTCGCTCAGGGGGCCGGGGATCGTCTCCGCGTGGGCCTCGTAGTCGCGTCCCGGGCCGCGCCACCAGCCGCGCCCCGGCCGTCGTTGCCTCCGCCACCCGCGCCTCCACGCGGGTGAGGTTGCCCTCGGTCTCGGGGCCGGCGGCCATCTGGACTACCGCGGCGATATAGGGGGCGTCCATGGTGACCTTCGGTCCGCATTCAAGAGATTGTCGTTGTTAAACGATATAAGGGCCATCGTTCACCAGGTAATTTATCGAGGACAGACCATGCAAATCTCAAGCGCCGTACCGCTATTTCCCACCCGACTTCCCGCGTCGACACCTCACAGTGTCAACAGCTCCACCGATATTGAAGGGCCGGCGAGCCGGCCGGATGGCGATCGTGACGGTGACGATGTCGTGCAGAGCCGTCCTCAAACAGCCGTGCCTGGTTCCAGCGGCAATCTCCTCGACGTCACCGCGTAGCCTCGTCCCTCACCGTTCCGAGGGTCAGCGGAAACAAGATGTGGTACCTGACCGTAGGGTCTGCAGAGGCCGACCGACGCCGTCATCTCAAGAACTGCCTATTCCCTTAGCTCATGAAGCCCCAGAGCAGATCGGCGAATGCGGAACACGAAGGCACGAAAGGGGGAAAACACGAAAAGTTTGGGTGGAGTTTTTTCGTGTTTTCAAGTTTTCGTGCCTTCGTGTTCCCATCGGGTACGGGTCCTGAGCTAAGGGGATAGGCGTATCTCAAGAAGTTGCGGTGCTCGGCGGGCTGAAGCCCGCCCTACGGACGGTGCCATCTCGGCCTGCATTGCTATTTCCGCTGATCCTCTCCCGGCGCCAGGCGCCGGTGCAGCCAGGCGACACACCGGTCGCGGTCGGGGGGCGGCTCCTCCTGCTCCCACCACCGGCGCAGCTCGGCGAGCAAGTCGCCGACCGCCGGCCCCTCTTCCACCCCGAGGGTAAGGAGGTCGACCCCGCTCACCGGCAGGGGGGGCGGCTCACCCCAGGTGGGCACGGTGTCGCGGAGGGGTAGGAGGGTGGCGGCGCACCGTTCCCATACGTGCGGCTGCATCGCCGCACCATCGGCCAGGGCGAGGGGCAGCAGGAGCGCGAAGCGTGCCGCCCCCACCCGGCGGTAGAGGCGGCGGTGGAGGTGGGGGGCATCGTTCTTCAACAGGTAGAGGTGGCGGCGGATCACCGCCCGCGCCGTCTCTTGCTCCCGTCGCGGCCGACAGAGGCGGCGGAGCTGGCGGGCGATCATCTCGGCACCCACCCGGTCGTGGCCGAGGAAGCGGTCGCGGTCGCCCTCGTGGCGATAGCACAGGGGCTTGGCGAGGTCGTGGGAGAGGGCGAGGTGGCGCAAGAGCGGGTCGCGCGCCAACGGGGCGCAGGCAACCGTGTGGTCCGGGTCCGCCTCCCCGCTACGCCGGATGCGGCAGTAACGGCCCTCCTCCATTTCCAAAACGGCATAGAGGCAGTGCCAGCTATGCAGCCGGCAGTCGCGGTCGTGGTACGGGTTCACCTGCGGCTCGGCCGGCATGGCACCGATCTCCGGGAGGATCACCGCCAGGACGCCGCTCGCGTCCATCTGCGCCAGGGCGCCCCGTGGCCGCTCCGTCTCCAGCAGCCCCCACCACTCGTGGCCGACCCGCTCATGCGACAGGTGGGTGAGGTACGGCGCCCACTGGCGCACCGCCGCCAGGGTTGCCTCGTCGAGGGGGTGGCGGCCGAAGCGGGCGAAAAAGCGGAAGAGGCGGAGGATGCGGAGAAAGTCCTCCTTGATCCGCGCCGCCGGCTCGCCCACGAAGCGGACCCGGCCGGCGTCGAGATCGGCGAGGCCGCCCACCGGATCGTAGAGGGTGCCGTCGAGGTCGGCGTAGAGGGCATTGATGGTGAAGTCACGCCGCTGGGCGTCCTCCTCCCACGCCACATCGCCGAAGGCGACCTCCGCGTGGCGGCCGAAGGTGGCGAGCTCCCGGCGCAGGGTAGTGATCTCGAATCCCGTGCCATCGACGATCGCGGTCACCGTTCCGTGGGCGATGCCGGTGGGGACGGTACGAATCCGCGCCCGCTCCAGAGTGGCCGCGACCGCGTCGGGTGGTGCATCACAGGCGAGGTCATCGTCCGCCGGCTCCTGCCCGAGGAGCCGGTCGCGCACCCCGCCGCCGCACAGCCGCGCCGTGCAGCCTGCGCCCGCCAGCGCCTCGATGATTCGCGCCAGGCGACGCCTGCGACGCGGCTCAATCTCCCACGGCCGATCCATCCGACCATCTCACCCTGTCCCCCCCGGCCGTGCAAGCCCGGCGGGTTGTTCGGGACTAGACCCCGTGCGGCTGCTACAAGACTGGACCCATGCGGCTACGCTTCGGCCCCGGCACCCGAGCCCGGCGAATGCGCACACTCGCGTCCGCGGCCAACGCAGGAACCGCACATTTCCCATTCGTCATGTCCACCACCGCGATCCAATTCACCCGATTGCATCCGTTCGCTGTCCTGCCCCTCGCGTTTCTGCTCCTCGTCCTCAGTCTGCCGGCGCAGGCGCTCCCGACGTTCGCGCGGCAGACCGGTGACGAGTGCAGTGCATGCCATGTCGGCGGCTTCGGCCCGCAGCTCACACCGCACGGCATGAGGTTCAAGCTGGGCGGCTACACCGGGTCCAATGGCGACGACCGGTACCTGCTCCCGTCGATGATGGTGGTCGGCTCCGACAGCCGTATCCACACCGCCGTCGACGGTGGCAGCAAGATCAAGAAGGCCGTGCAGGAGGCGTCGATGTTTCTCGCCGGACGCCTGAGCGATCACATCGGTGGCTTCACCCAGGCCACCACCGCGAGCGGCGTCCATGGCCGCGTCTCCATGGACAACGTGGATATGCGCGCGGTCTTTCCGTTCCAGAGCGGGGACACGGATGTGGTGCTTGGGCTGAGCCTGAACAACAACCCCACCGTTCAGGACTTCCTCAACACCTTGCCCGCCTGGCGTTTTCCCTTCACCACCTCGGAGATGGTGGACGCCCCCTCGGTGCTCCTGGATGAGGGGCTGGGCCAGCAGGTGGTGGGCCTCACCGGCTACGCCGTGTGGGATGGCCGCTACTACGGCGAGGTCGGCGGCTACCGCGCCCTGTCGCGGAGCTTCCTGGACAACGTCAACGTCGACGCTGAGCTGAAGGTGAAGGGGACCGCGCCCTACTGGCGCCTCGCCTACCTGCAGGACTTGCACAGCCAGGCGTGGTCTGTGGGCATGATGGCCCTGGACGCGCGGGTCTATCCCGGCTACCAGCCCGGCCCGATTGACAAGTACCGCGACGTCGGGGTGGATGCCAGCTATCAGTACCTGGGCGATCGCACGAACATCCTGACGTTCAACACCAGTTACGTGCACGAGCGCCAGACCCGGGACGGGAGCCTGGCCGCGGGGGACGCCGCGGAGCGGAAGGGGAGGCTGGACCGTTTCGACGTGAGCGGCTCCTGGTACTACGGCGAGACCTACGGCCTGACTGCGAGCTACTTCGACGTCAACGGCTCTACGGACACCACCTTGTTCGACAGCCGCTCGGGCAAGCCCGACACCCGCGGCTACATCCTGCAGGGAGACTGGACCCCCTGGGGCAAGGAAGACTCGTGGGGCGCGCCGTGGGCCAATATGCGTCTGGGGTTGCAGTACACCCGCTACACCAAGTTCCTCGGCGACCGGACCGACTACGACGGCAACGGGCGCGACGCCAGCGATAACGACACCCTATACGCCTTCATCTGGATGGCGCTTTGAGGGCTCGCGCGGAAACACGCAGTTATTTTTTCGCGAGCCGTAAGGAGAAAAAACATGTCTGAACGTATGCCGCTCACACTTCCGGGTCGGATTTCCTGGCTCCTGATCGTCGCCTCGGTCGTGGCCCTGGGCACCACCCTGCCCGCCCACGCCGCCGATGCCGGCCACGGTGCCAAGGTCTTCCGAAGCCAATGTGGAGAGTGCCACAGCGTCAAACGCGGCAAGAACAAGACGGGCCCCTCCCTGTTCGGCGTCGTCGGTCGGGGTGCCGCCAGGGTGGCCAAATACCGCTACTCCAAGGCGATGAAGAACAGCGGCCTGACCTGGACCGTAGACGAGCTGGAGACCTACCTCGTGGCGCCGCGCAAGGTCGTGCCCGGCTGCAAGATGAAATACAAAGGTTTGAAGGATCCCGCCGCCCGCGCCGACCTCATCGCCTTCCTGAACAACGCACGCTAACGCGTGTAGCACCGGGACGAGTCGCCACGAACACCACCGAAGGGAGCGGCCTCCGGGCCGGAACCTGGAAGGTGCTCCCACAACGGGCGAAAGACGGGAAGCCGAGCGTTCTTCAATCCGGTGGTGGGGTGAGGCTAAAGGTAAAGAGCAGACCCCGAGGCTATGAGGCTACAGACCCCGAGGCTACGCACAGGTGGCAGCCCGGCGTTACCGGGTGTTTTCCATTAGGCACCTAGATTCTGCAATCCTTCGGCATTCGGCCGCCGATTCAGGCCCTTCTGCGCTTACGATGCCTACATCCTCGCCTGTTCTCGGGGAACCGGTTACCCGGTGATGTCACTGGACCGTGGCCTCCTCGCGGCGGCGGCATCGTTGGCTATCGAGACCGTGGAGATTCCCTCATGAAGGTGTACACCTACTCCGAAGCGCGGCAACAGCTCGCCACATTGCTCGAAGAGGCCTCCCGAACCGGATCCGTGCTCATCCGGCGTAAAGACGGGCGGGTATTTGTCCTGCGCCCCGAGTCGCGCTCAACGTCTCCCCTCGATGTGCCGGGAGAGCCTCTGGGTCTCGGTCGTGATGAGATCGTGGATTTCATCCACGAGGGGCGACGCGATCTCGAGGAGACTGCCTAGCGCGAAGGGGAGTGGGAGCGAGGCGTTACCGGTGCTGGAAGAGAGCTGCCGGTGGCCGGAAGGTGACGGCGCTCGCGAAGCCGCGAAGGGTTGCCTGGGGTTGGATGGCGTGGGTCCGGCAGGAGGGGGCTCGCCGGGGGTCGAAGACGGTGTGGGGAGCCCCGCCTGCCCCCCCCCGCGTCTCGCGCCGCCACCGCTGGGGCCGCCTTCCCCCCTCTGCGCCTCCGCGCGAGATCCACCTTCCAGGCCAGGGAAACCACCCGTGGACCGCGGCCCGTGGCCGCGGCAGGCCCGCTGGGCCTGGATCGCCGGCGGGAGCCGGCTCCTACCGGTTGTGGGGGGCTCCGGGTGACAGCGGTCCGTTGAGCGACTCGATGTAGGCGACGATCGCGTTGATCTCTGCCGTGCTCAGGTGGTCGCGGTAGGCGGGCATGTGGAGCTGCTGGCGGCGGAGAACGAAGCGGGCGATGGGGTTGGCGTCGGTGCGCTCCGTGTGGCCGTCGCGGATCCACGCCACGAGCTCCGCGCGGTCGTGGACCAGGGCGCGGTAGCCGCGGCCCCGCCAGCCGGGGATGTAGCCGGCGAAGGAGCCGGGGTTGTCCACGCCGCCGAGGCCGCCGGGGCCGTGGCAGCGGAAGCAGCCGGTCCGCTCGGCCACCGCGTACCCTTCGGCAGCCGTCCCTTCCGCGGGCGCAGTGACCTCCGCCACGGCGTTCACAAAGGCGGTGAGGTCGGCGAGGTCGCGCTTGGAGATGCGCCCACCGTAGGCGCTCATAGTGAGGGCCTGGCGTTCCTGCTGCGACCGGAAGCCGGCGCTGTCGCGGTAGGTCTTGGGGGCGCCGTCACGGATCCACGCGGCCAAGTCTCCCTCCTGAGGAAAGTACATCATCGCGTTGCCGCCACCCCAGCCGGGGACGTGGCCTTCACGGCTCCCGGGGTTGGGGGCGCCGGGGCCGCCGCCGAGGTCGTGGCAGGCGGCGCAGCCGAGGGTCACGGCCAGACGGTGGCCGCGGACCACCGGCGGCGGCCACGTCTCCCACTGGTAGGTGGCCCAGGCGAGGGCGATCACCACCGCGGCGACGGCCAGCAGGAGACGGGCCAAGCTCGTCTACTCCACCGCCTCGACCACGAAGGCGTCCATCCCCGCCTTGGAGAGCTCGGTGCCGCGGACGGTGACCGTCTCGGCGGCGAGGGTCTTGACCTTGTCGTAGGCGTCGTGCGGCCCGTGGGGGGGGAGGAGGAGGTAGAGCTTGCCGTCGCTGGTGAGGAGCGACGGGGCGACCCCCGAGGCGAGGCAGTTGAGGGCGCACTGCTTGTGCTTGGCACCGCGGGCGCCGTGGTCGAGGTAGCAGGCGGTGTCGACTACCTCGCCCTTGAGGGTGGTGGTGCCGGCGAAGGAGGTGGAGGCGATCGCCGGGATCACGAGGGCGGCGCCGAGAAGGAGGGAGGCGAGGGGGGAGGGGGCGAATCGCATGGAGGGCTCCGGAAAAAGGTTGGGAATCGAGTAGTGATTTGCGGCTGACGTTGCACCGATCGAGCGAACAAGCCAACCCAGGCTGTCAGTGGTCATCATCGTCGGCTGAGGGTCTCGCGCGGTCTTCGACAGGCTCAGACTCTACGAGAGGCGCGGAAGAGGATCAGCGGAAATAGCCATGCAGGTCGAGATGGGACCGTCCGTAGGGCGGGCTTCAGCCCGCCGAACACCGTAACTTCTTGAAATGACAGCGTCGGTCGGCCTCTGCCGACCCTACGGTTAGGTACCACATCTTGTTTCCGCTGATCCTCGGTGACGCAGAGGTGCCTTGGTTTGCAGATTGGGTGTCGCTGGCGGCCGAGGTGCGCAACCGTGCGCGCCTGGAAGGCGCATGGCTCACCGCGAAGACGCTAAGCGCGCAAAGGGCTCGTCCCGAGTCTCGCTCGCGATTGAGACCGACCGGGAGCACATGGCCACCGGCAGGAATCGAGTCGCCCTCCTTCGTGGTCTTCGTGGTTTTGTCCCGAGAGCAGATGGTGCTGACGATTTTGGCCCCGGCTACCCCTATGGGCGGCGGCGACGGTACGCTCCCGCCATGGATCAACTCGCCGCTCGCGTCCAGGACGCGCTCCACACCTCGTCGCTCCTCGCCTTCCTCCTCGTCTACCTCGGCGGGGTGGTGACCAGCTTTACCCCGTGTGTCTACCCGATGGTCCCGATCACCGTGGGGTTCATGGGGGGGCAGGTGGGCAACTCGCGCCTGCGCACAGTGGCGCTGCTGCTGTGTTACGTCCTCGGGATCGCGGTGACCTACGCCGCCCTCGGGGCGGCGGCGGCGCTCACCGGGGCGACCTTCGGCACCTTCGCCAACAACCCGTGGGTCTACGTGGTGGTGGCGGTGGTGATCGCCCTCTTCGGTCTGGCGATGATGGACCTCTTTACCTTGCCGCTGCCCACCTTCCTCACCAGCCGCACGGGTGAGGCGCGGCGCGGCTTCGTGGGGGCAGCGGTGATGGGGCTCACCGCCGGTCTGGTGGCGGCGCCGTGTACGGCCCCGGTCCTCGGGGCGGTTCTGGTCTATGTGGCGGGCCAGCAGAACGTCCTCTTTGGTGTCTCCCTCCTGTTTGTCTTCGCCATCGGTCTCTCCACCCTCTTGGTCCTGGTGGGGCTGTTCACCGGCCTGGTGGCCAACCTCCCCGCCTCGGGGCCGTGGATGGAGCGGCTGAAACGCGGCTTCGGTGCGGTCATGGTCCTGGTGGCGCTATGGTTGGGGTACGGCGCGTATCTGAGGTTTTAGGTTCGCCAGGGGCTAGGGGTTAGGGACTAGGGGCTAGGGATGGTGGCCCTTCGGGCCAGATGAGATGTCGATGGAAACAAC
>CAZRGD010000020.1:0-15604 GCA_964599505.1 uncultured Nitrospirota bacterium
GCGCATAGTGGGCCTATGCAACGAAGAATGGGGCGCGATCCGGGCCGAGATCCGCGGATCAAGCAGTAGATCGGGCCAAAGTCCGACAGGCTCCTAGCTCCTAACCCCTAGCCCCTGGCTGCCATAGGCAGCCCCCCCATGTCCAAACCGATCCGCCTGCAAAAGTTCGTCGCCGACTGCGGCCTCTGCTCACGACGGGAGGCGGAAGAGTGGATCGTCGACGGTCGCGTGGAGGTGAACGGAAGGCCCGCCCTCCGCCTCGGGATCACCGTGGCCCCGGAGACCGACGCGGTCCGCGTCGACGGCCGCCGCGTCCGGCCGCAGAAGCGGCGCCACTACCTCCTCCTCTACAAGCCGCGCGGCGTCGTCTGCACCCTCAAGGACGATCGCGAGCGCCAGACGATCCGCGCCTGCCTGCCGCCATCGACGCCGCGCGTCTACCCGGCCGGGCGGCTGGACTACGACACCGAGGGGCTGCTCCTGCTCACCGACGACGGCGACCTCGCCGCCGCCCTCACCCACCCGGGTCACGGGGTGGAGAAGGTCTACCACGCCCGGATCAGCCGCCACCCGAATGAGAAGGAGCTCGCCCGCCTGCGCCGCGGCGTCCGCCTGGAAGACGGCCCGGCACGGCCCCTGCGGGTGAAGGTGGTGAAGAAGAATCCGAAATCCGCCTGGGTGGAGATCGTCTTCGTCGAGGGGCGAAACCGTCTGGTCCGGCGCTACTTCGGGCGCGTCGGTCTCGACGTGGAGCGGCTCGTGCGGGTCTCCGAGGGGCCGCTGACCATCGCCGGTATGGCCCCCGGCGACTACCGCCCCCTCACCCGCCCGGAGGTCGCCCGCCTCCGCCAGTTGACGACCGCGGGAGGCAAGATCAAACCGCCGCCGCGAAGGCGGCCACGGGCGAAAAAACCGGCGGGCGGCGGGCGATAGCGCCTGCGGCGGGAGCGGCCGCGCCTTGGCACCGAACCGTGTGTGGGCTATAAACCGCGCGCGTTTTGCTCCTCTCCCAGCCCATCCATCGCACCCCTCGGGACCGCCCTCCGCGGCACCCCCGTCTTCCGGAGGTCGTCGCCGGCATGAAGTACGCCATCGCCCTCCTCGTCTGCTGCGTCGTCCTCACCGCGTCGATCCGCAACTCCTACTCTGACGCCCCCGAAGGCAAGCGGGTGGTCTCCATCGATGTGGTGGGCAACCACCGGGTCGACAGCCAGACGATCGTCACCAAGTGCCTCACCCAGGTGGGCAAGGCGTATTCCAGCTACCTGGTACGCAACGACATTGCCACCCTCTTCAAGCTCGGCCAGTTCGACGACATCCAGGTCGACGCCCAGGACGTGGTCGGCGGCGTCGCCCTCACCTTCCGGGTGAAGGAAAAGCCGGCGATCGTATCGGTGACCCATACCGGCAACGACAAGATCCGCGACGAAAAGATCGACCCGGAGATCCATGTGAAGGTGGGCGACGTCTACGACGCCCGGCGGGTGGAGGAGGATCGCAAGCGCGTCCTCGAGCTGTACAAGAAGGACGGCTACGTCTTTGCCGAGGTGACCGCCAAGGAGGAGCACACCGAGACCGGCGGGGTGAAGCTCACCTACGTGATCGACGAGGGGTCGAAGGTGGAGGTGAAAGAGCTCGTCTTCTCCGGCAACACCCACTTCAAGGAGCGCGAGATCCGCAAGGTCATCGCCACCAAGCGGCACAACCTGCTCTCCTGGCTCACCGGCTCCGGGGTCTACAACCGCGACCTGGCGAAGGTGGACAGCGACCGGATCCGGGCGTTGTACCACAACAATGGCTATATCGAGGCAAAGGTAGGCACCCCCAAGGTGGTCCTCTCCGAGGACCGCAAGGAGGTGACGGTCACCTTCCCGATCGTCGAGGGACGGCAGTTCACCGTCCACTCGGTGCAGGTACGCGGTAACGAGCACATCGCCACCGACGCCCTGGTGCAGGGTCTCAACACCCGGGCGGGGGAGATCTACAGCCGCGAGAACGTACGCAAGGACATCGCCAAGCTCACCGAGCAGTACGGCAACAAGGGTTACTTCTTCGTCGACATCGTGCCGCGCACCCTACCGGTGGAGGCCAAGACCGAGGTCGACATCGTCTTCGACATCGACGAAGGCAAACAGGCGCACATCGGCCGCATCGACATCACCGGCAACGACCGCACCCGCGACAAGGTGATCCGTCGCGAGCTCCGCTTCGAAGAGGGCGATCTCTACAGCAGCAAGGATGTGCGCCGCTCCTTCGAGCGACTCAACAACCTCGGCTACTTCGACAACGTCGAGATCATCCCCAACCGTGAGGTGGGCACCGACATCCTCGACACCGAGATCCGGGTCAAGGAGCGACCCACCGGCTCGCTCACCATGGGCGCGGGCTGGGGCTCCGCCGACGGTTTCCTCGCCACCTTCTCGGTGAGCCAGGCGAACCTCATGGGCACCGGCCGCAAGCTCAACCTGTCGCTGGAGCTCGGCGAGCAGCGCACCCGAATCAACCTCCGCTACCTGGAGCCGTACCTCCTCGGCTACGACATGACCGGCCAGGTGGACGTCTTCAACACCCTCCAGCAATTCAACGACTTCGACCGCAAATCGAAGGGATTCGGCCTCACCCTCACCAAGCAGCTCGGCGAGTACGACTCGGGGGAGCTCGGCTACCGTCTCGACTCTCTGAAGATCGATCCGGCGAGCAGCAACAACGGGATCGATGCTACCGACACCGTCTCCTCCACCCTGCGCCTCGGCTGGGTGCGCAACACCGTCGACTCGCGCTTCGACCCGACCCGCGGCTACCGACTCACGGTCTCCGGCGAGTGGGCGGGTGGGCCGCTCGGCTTCGACAACGACTACGAAAAGCTGAGCGCCAACTACAACTGGTTCCACAAGCTCCTGTGGAAGACGGTCTTCGGTTTCCACTTCCGCACCGGCTACCTCGCCGACCGCGAGGACGACGAGCAGCAAAAGGAAGACATCTACCGTCTTGAGGGGTTCTACCTCGGCGGGATCAACTCCCTGCGTGGTTACGAACCGCGCTCGGTGGGACCGAAGTCGGGTGATCTCACCGGCCAGCCCCACGAGGGGATCGCCCTCGGTGGCAACTTCATGCTGCTGTCCAACGTCGAGGTCACCTTCCCGCTCGTGGAAGAGGCAGGGCTAAGGGGGGTGCTCTTCGTCGATGGTGGCGACACCTGGGGCCGGCAGGAGTCGGTCGACCTGGCGGATCTCAAATATTCCGCAGGCTTCGGAGTCCGCTGGCTCTCCCCCATGGGGCCCCTGCGGCTCGAGTGGGGCTACAAACTCTCCGACAGCGACGACGTCGCCGACACCAACAACTCCCGCTTCGAATTCTCCATCGGCTCGTTCTTCTAGTGCCGTCTGCTGCGCAGACGGCAGAGGCGGCGCGGGGCGCCGCCGGGCATGGGGGGGATGCAGCACAACGCCACCGTGGCGGCGATGGGGTAGGAGCGGGTTGTACCCGCGATCCGCGGCCAAAGGCTGCGGCAGGCCCGAAGGGCCTGTATCGGGGGTGCAACCCCCTCCTACCTTGGGACCGACGCTGGGGCTGTCGGGGTGTGAAATCGGAGGTAGGAGAAACAACCCCATCACCCCTTGACTGGGTTAAACCAGCGAGCTCCCGCTCGCGATCCGCGCCCCGGGCGCGGCCTGCCCTACGGGCCGGTTTCGCCGGCCGGAGCCGACTCCTACCGAGAGACGACCCCGCCCCTTTCACCCGCCCCCCGGGTGACGGATAATCCGCCGCGTTGTTTTCTTATCTGGAGAGACCCATGAAGAGTCGTCTGGTCCTGATCGTCGTTGCCGCCCTTCTCTGCCTCGCGCCGGTGGCCCATGCCGAGACGAAGCTCGGCATCGTCGACGTGCAACGGGTAATCGACGAGTCGAACCGTGGCAAAGAGGCACGCGCCCTCTTGCAGAAGCGGTTTGAGAAGGAAAAGGCAGCCCTGGAGCAAAAGGGCAAGGCGATCGAGCTCTTCAAGCAGGACCTGGAGAAGCAGGCCCTCGTCCTCACCCCCGAGAAGCGGTCGGAAAAACAGGATGAGCTGCAACGGCGGATCAAAGAGTTCACCCGCCTGAAGAAGGACAAGCAGGAGGAGTTCAACAAGAAGCAGATGCAGGTGCTCCGCGAGGTGATGGGCGCGGTGATGAAGGTGATCCAGGGGTACGGCCAGGAGCACGGTTACACCGCCATCCTCGACGGTACCCAGGGACCGGTCCTGTTCGCGGGTGACGGCGTCGACATCACCACGCAGATCGTCACGCGGTTCAACCAGAGCGCCACCACCCACAAGTGAGGCCGACGATGGAACGGAGCCTGGAGGAGCTGGCGACGCTCGTCGACGGGGAGGTCGAGGGCGATGCCGCCGTGCGCGTGGCGGGGCTGGCCACCATCGACGAGGCGAAGAGCAGCGACATCACCTTCCTCGCCAACCCGCGCTACCGCCGCTTCCTCACCACCACCGGCGCCGGGGCGGTGATCCTTGGCCCTGGGGTGGCGTGCGACCGGATCCCGGTGATTCGCTGTGACGACCCCTACCTCGCCTTCGCCCTCATCCTCCGCCTCTTCCACCCGATGGAGCGCCCACCCGCGGGGATCGACCCGCGCGCGGTGGTGGAGGAGGGAGCACGGATCGGCGATGGCTGCACCCTCATGGCCGGCTGCTTCGTCGGAGCCGGGGCGCGACTCGGCGAACGGGTCGTCCTCCACCCCGGCTGCTTCGTGGGCCAGGGGGCAACAATCGGTGACGACTCCTACCTCTACCCCAACGTGGTGATCCGCGAGGGGGTACGAATGGGGGCGCGCTGCATCCTCCAACCCGGGGCGATTATCGGCAGCGACGGCTTCGGCTACGCCCAGAGCTCGGAGGGGGCACTGAAGATCCCCCAGGTGGGCGCGGTGCGCATGGGCGATGACGTGGAAATCGGCGCCAACGCCTGCATCGACCGCGGCGCCCTGGGCGACACAATGATCGGCGACGGGGTGAAGATCGACAACCTCGTGCAGATCGCCCACAACGTGCAAATCGGTGACCACACGATCATCACTGCCATGGTGGGGGTCGCCGGCTCCACCACCATCGGGGCCGGCTGCGCGATCGGCGGCCACTCAGCGATCGCCGGCCACATCGAGATCGGCGACGGCGTCTCGATCGCGGCGATGAGCGGTGTGCCCGGGAACCTGCGCGGCGGTCGCGTCTACGCCGGCATCCCCGCCCAGGAGCACCGCGCCTGGCGGCGGGTGATCGCCACCGTCCCGCGCCTGCCGGAAATGCGCAAAGAGATCAAGTCGCTCCGCAACCGTCTCGCGGCCCTGGAGGCGAGTGAGGGCGACAACGACACCACGGAGGCGTAACCAACCATGAACATCTGCGAGATCATGCGGCTCCTGCCGCACCGCTACCCCTTCCTCCTCCTCGATCGGATCACCGGCCTGGACGAGGAGGCCCACCAGTGGGCGGAGGGGCTGAAAAACGTCACCATCAACGAGCAGTTCTTCCAGGGCCACTTCCCGGGCCACCCGGTGATGCCCGGGGTGCTCATCGTCGAGGGGATGGCGCAGCTCGCCGGGGCGCTGGCCCTGACGACCGTCGAGGACCCCACCACCAAGGTGATCTACTTCATGTCCATCGAGCAGGCTAAGTTCCGCCGCCCGGTGGTCCCCGGCGACACCCTCCACTACCGGGTGGATCTCATCCGCCAGCGCAAGAGCATCTGGATCATGAAGGCGAAGGCGAAAGTCGACGACACCGTCACCACCGAGGCGCGCTTCACCGCCATGGTGGTGGACCGGTAGACCGCATTTCTCACCGAAATCCGTTGCGAACGCGCCTCGGCCGGGACATCCACCGCCGAGGGTAGGAGCCGGCTCCTGCCGGCGATTCCGGCCGGTCGGGCCGGCGGGGCCTTCGGCCCCGATTCGTGAGCGGGAGCTCACTCCTACCGTGCTTCAGGCAGCAGCGACGGATGATGCACGCTCCCGCAATACCCCCTGGTGACCGCCCCGGGCGCAACCCGCCGCACCCCACCGAGCCGTGAACCTCTCCGATTTCGACTACCACCTGCCGCCTGACCGCATCGCCCAGCGGCCGGCGCCCCAGCGTGATGGGTCGCGGCTCATGGTGGTCCCGCGCCATGGCGACGGCGTGTGCCACCACCGCTTCCGCGACCTGCCGGAGCTCCTGAGACCCGGCGACCTCCTGGTGGTGAACGACACGCGGGTAGTACCGGCCCGCCTCCGCGGCCACAAGGAGAGCGGTGGACGGGTCGAGCTCCTCCTGTCGCGGCCGCTACCCGACGGCCGCTGGGAGGCGATGGTGCGCGGCAAGACCCGGATCGGCAGTCGCCTGCTCCTGGCCGACGGCAACCTCACCGCCACCGTCGAGGGGGTGGAGGCAGGGCCGACGCGCATCGTGCGCATGGAGCCCATAGACGGGCTCGACGCCATCCTCCGCGACCACGGCGAGATCCCCCTGCCGCCGTACATCGATCGCCCCGCAGGCGACACCCCGGAGGACCGCGAACGCTACCAGACCGTCTTCTCCGCCCAGCCGGGGGCAGTGGCCGCCCCCACTGCAGGCCTCCACTTCACCCCCGAGCTCCTCGCCTGCCTGGAGGAGACGGGAATCGAGCGGGTGGCGGTGACCCTGCACGTGGGGCCGGGCACCTTCCGGCCGGTGGTGGCGGAGCGGATCACCGACCACCAAATGGAGACCGAGCGGTACACGGTGAGCGCGGCGACGGCCGAGACGATCGAGGCCGCACGCGCCGCTGGGAGGCGGATCATCGCCTGCGGCACCACCGCGACCCGGGTCCTGGAGACCGTCTGGCAGCGCCACGGGGCGGTGGTGGCGGGAGCGGGAGAGAGCGACCTCTTCCTCTACCCCGGGAAGCGGTTCGGGGTGGTGGACGGCCTGATCACCAACTTCCACCTCCCCTGCTCCACCCTGATCATGCTGGTCGCCGCCTTCGCCGGCCGCGACCGCATCCTCGCCGCCTATGCCGAGGCAATCCGCGCCGGCTACCGCTTCTACAGCTACGGCGACGCAATGCTGGTGGTGTAACAAGGGATGGCGCCAGCCTTCGGCAGGCGGGGATGGGGCTCGCGTCGCTCGCCGGGATGAGGGATGAGGGGAGGTGGAGGCCTACGGCCGGCGAAACCCGTGGTTGGGGTGGCCGCCTTCGGCAGGATCGTTGGCCCGAAGGGCTATCGTGCCCCCACCCCTCATCCCGCGAGCGCAGCGAGCCCATCCCCCGCTGGCCGCACACGCGGCCAGCGCCCGTCACCCCCTTGACGTACCGCTGCCACGACCGTGGCTCCTGCTGACGCGCGACCCCGGTCCGGCCACCGTGCCAGCCCTGTAACCACGCGCCATTGCTCAAAAAGGAGCCGTGGCCCGGGGAAAGAGCCAACCTGGCATCCGGCTTGCTTTAGAGCAGGCAACGACACCGCTGGTGCGCCCCTCTCCCGAGAGACCATGGACCTCGCAACCCTACTTGGCACCATCTCTGCCTTCGGCCTGGTGTCCGTATCGATCCTCCTCGGAGTCGGCTTCTCCGCCTTCCTCGACCTCCCGTCGCTGCTTATCGTGGTCGGCGGCTCCCTCGGGGTGGCGTTGATGAACTACCCCTTCCGGCGGCTCCTGGTCGCCGCGCGGGCGGTGATGCAACTCCTCCGCGACCCGCGTCCCGACCCGCAGGGGATGCTCAAGCGGCTGGTGGAGCTCTCCCAGCAGTCGCGCCGCGACGGCCTCTTCGCCATCGGCGACAACCTCGAAAAGGTGAAAGAGCCGTTCCTCAAGAAGGCATTGGAGATGGTGGTGGACGGCGTCGACCACCCGGCAATCGAGAAGATCCTCGACGAAGAGTTGGAGATCCTCGAAGAGCGCCACCACGGTGCCGCCGAGGTCCTCGCCAGCCTCGCAGCCTACTCCCCCGCCATGGGGCTGATCGGCACCCTGATCGGCCTGGTGGGGATGCTACAGAACATGTCCGACCCCTCTTCCATCGGCCCGGCGATGGCGGTCGCCCTGCTTACCACCTTCTACGGTGCCATCCTCGCCAACATGCTCTTCCAGCCGGCGGCCGGAAAGCTCCGGGTCCGGACCCAGGAAGAGGTGCGCTTCAAGGAGCTCATCGTACGCGGCGTCCTGTCCATCGCCGACGGCGAGAATCCGCGCGTCTTGGAGCAGAAGCTCCACGTCTTCCTTGCGCCCAGCGCGCGGATCTCCGCCTTCCCCACCCCGGGCCAGGGCCGTGTCGAGGGGGCGAAGGCGTGGTGAAACGGCGCCCAACCCCGGACGACGGAGGTGGCAACTTCGTCGTCCTCTACACCGCTCTGAGCGTCATCCTCCTCTCCTTCTTTGTCCTGATGAACAGCATCGCGGTCCCCGATGCCGGCCGGCGTGCGCGCGCCATGGGCTCCCTCGGCGCGGCATTCTCCCTCTTCGACAACGGTGAGCGCCCCCCGAACGACGACGCCATCAAGCCAGAGGCCCTTGACCTTGGCGGTGCAGACGCCGGCGACCTCGCCGACCTCACCGCCCGCTTCAGCCGCCGGATCGCGGCCCTTGCCGGCGGCGACGGGGTCGAGGTGCAGCGCGGCCACGACGACCTCCGCATCACCCTCTCCGGTGCCCTGCTCTTTGCGCCGGACAAGGCGACCCTGAACAACACCGGCAACCTCCTCGCCCGCGTCGCGGCGGCGGCCAAGGCGTTCCCGGGCACGGTGCGAGTAGAAGGCCACTCCGACGCAACCGAAGGTGACACGGCGACGGATGGCTGGCGACTCTCAGGGAGGCGGGCGGTGGCGGTGATGCGCTACCTCCACGAATCCGCCGGCATCGCCGAGTCGCACCTCGCCGCCGCCGGCTTCGGCCCGTACCGGCCGGTGAGCGACAACGACAGCGTGGCCGGGCAAGGCGAGAACCGGCGGGTGGAGATCGTCTTCGTCGGCGCGAGTCGCTGGACCGAGGAGGGGAGCCATGGCCAGGAATAGACGCGGCGAGGTAGAGGTCGATGGACAGCGGTGGATGGTCACCTTCTCCGACCTCATCACCCTCCTGCTCACCTTCTTCGTCCTCAATCTCGCCATGTCGTCGATGGACGGCGGCACCCTGCAGGATACCTTCGGCGGCGATCCGAACGGCGCCGCGGGCGGCGGCAGCGCGGTGATCAACCTCGCCGACGAGCGAGGCCAAGCCGGCTCCGGCGGCGGCCAGGAGGTGGCGGATGCGCTGGTCGAAACCCCCGACGACGGCGGCGCCATAGAGGCAGTCGCCGACGGCATCTCCGACCTCGGCCTCGAAGAGACCATCGAGGTGCGTGAAAGCGGCCGCGGCCTCTACCTCACCCTCCCCGGCGACATCCTCTTCACGGTCGGCAGCGCCCGTCTCTCCAGCGGCGGCGAGAAGACCCTGCGCGCCCTCGTCCCCCTCCTCCAGCGCCCGGGGATGGAGGTCTCGGTGGAGGGCCACACCGACGCCACTGTTTCCCGCTCGTGGAACTACCGCGACAACTGGGACCTGTCGCTTGCCCGCGCCGTGGCGGTGGCCACGGTCCTGGAGGCGGGAGGAATCAACCCGGCACGCATGTCGGTAACCGGCTACGGCAGCGCCAGGCCACGGATCGCCGGACGCCCGGCCGAGGTCGGCCAGTACAACCGCCGCGTCGAGCTGCTCCTGCACCTCGACCACCCTGTTCACGACATCTCTTAGACCCCCCAATCGGAGGAGCCCACCATGGCCAAGGCCAAGATTGAAAAAGAACTGGACGCGGAAGAGACCGCGGGAGAGAGCCCAAAAAAGGGCGGCAAGCTGGGGACCATCCTCATCGCCGCGGGCGTCGGGGTGCTATTTTTGGTCGTCGGCGCCGGCGGCACCTTCTTCCTCCTCAAGGGGCAAATCGCCGCCATGGTCCAGGCCCAGGTGCCGACCGCTGCGGCCACCGGAGAGGGCGCGGCGGCCGCTGGTGAGAAGAAGGAAGAGGGATTCATCGGCAGCCTCTTCGAGCTCGACCCGATGGTCGTCAACCTCGAGCAGTCGAAGGGCAAGCGCTACCTGAAGGTGAAGATGTCCTTCGAGCTCAACAAGGAGAAGGTGCAGGAGGAGCTCAAGGCACGGCTACCGCAGCTCCGCGACGCCATCCTCCTCATGCTCTCATCCAAGTCATTCAAGGACGTCTCCACGGTGGAGGGGAAGCTCGCCCTGCGCGACTCGCTGCTGACCCGGATCAACGGCCTGCTCACCACCGGCTTCATCAAGCGGATCTACTTCGAAGAGTTCGTCGTCCAATAGCGGTGGCCCGCACCCCCTCCCTTTCAGGAATGCACGATGGCGGATGATCCCACCCCCCAGGAGGACGAGAGGTCGGCCGCGGCCGACGCCGCGTCGGAGACCACGGCAGCGGCCGATGGCGCCGAGTCTGCGACCGACGCGGCGCAGCCCGCGGCGGCGCAGGCGGAGGCGACCGAAGCCGCTGCACCCGACAACACCGCCACGCCGGTCCCCGCCGCCGAAGCGACCGACGAGCGCGATCCGCGGCGGGTCCTGGAGACCGAGGAGGTCGACGCCCTCCTACGCGGCCTCGGCGACGACGAGGTGGTGACGGTGGTCGGTGCCGGCGGGGTGCGGGTACGCCCCTACGACCTCGCCCACCCCGAGGCGTGCGGTATGCGGCCGATGCCGGTCCTCGACCTCATCGCCGAGCGCGCCGTCCCCGAAATCAACGACCGCCTCAGCCGCCGCCTCTCGTTCCAGATTCGCAGCCGCTCGCTGCCCATCCAGGTGCGCGAGTTCGGTCGATTCATCCACGCCCCGGAGCCACCGGCGGCGATCTCCTTCGTCGCCATGAACCCCGGCGGCGCCCCGTGCTGCCTGCTGATGGAGTCGCGCACGGTCTACCGGATGATCGACCTCCTCTTCGGCGGCAAGCCAAGCGAGGCGGTAAAGCTCAACCGCCGCGACTTCACCCGCATTGAAATCCGTACCGCCTCGTCTCTGGCGCGCGAGATCCTCGCCGCCATCGGGGAGGCGTGGAAAGAGACCGCGCCGGTCACCTTCGCCTGGCAGAGAATGGAGACCCATCCGCAGTTCGCCGGCATCATGCCCGCTGGCGAGACCTGCATGATCATGCACTGGGAGGTCGACCTCGGCATCGGCGACGGCGACGAGATCACCCTCTGCGTACCGTACGAGGCGCTGGAGCCGATCCACCAGCTCCACGAGGAGGTGCGCACCGAGGAGGGGGAAGAGCTGCGCACCCTCTTCCGCCGGCGCCTGACCGCCGGCGTGCGCGACCTCCCGGTCACCCTGACCGCACGCCTCGCCAGCCTCCGGGTACCGATGCGCACAGTGCGCTCCCTGAAGGTCGGCGACGTCCTCCCCCTCAACCGCCGCCCCTCGGAACCGGTGGTGGCGCTGCTCGAGGGAATCCCGAAGTACTTCGGGGTCTCCGGCACCTACCACGGCTCTCGTGCGGTGCAGATCCTCAAGCCCGTGAAACATGAGGCAAACCATGGCTGACAACGACCACGCATTTTCCCCCGAAGAGCTCGCCGACCGGGTCATCGCCGAGTCGAACGAGGTCTCCTCCGAGGCATCCACCGCCTGGGCCGGCTCCGACGACCTCATGGCCGACCTCGCCGCCGAGATCGACCCGGCGCTAGAGATGCTGCTGGACATCCCCATCGAGCTCTCGGTGGAGCTCGGCAGTGCCCACATGGCGATCCACGAGCTCCTGCAACTCGTCGAGGGCTCCATCGTCGAGCTCGACAAGCTCGCCGGCGAGCCCCTCGACATCCGCGCCAACGACCGCCTCATCGCCCGCGGCGAGGTCGTCGTGGTCGACGACAAGATCGGCGTCCGAGTCACCGACGTGGTCAACCCGCGCGACCGGGTCAACGGGATGAAGGGGTAACGATGGCCTCCCACGAGAGCCCACCCACCACCGGGGCACGACCCCCGAGGGCGCGGCAGGGGCAAAACCACGAAGGGCGGGAAGGGGTGAGTATCCGATGCGATGGCGTCACCGGCGCCAAGCACGTAGATCGGTCACAGCCCGGAAGGCAGACCCTCGCGCAGAGGCGCAGAGACACCATGGCTCGCATCGAGATCCAGCCGCCATTGGCGTCCATTTGCGGCCTGTCCCTCCTGGCGGTCTTCGCCACCCTCCTCCTCGTCGCCCCGGCGATCGCCGCCCCGGCCCTCGCCGCCGGCAGCGAGTCACTCTCCCTCGGCCACGCCGCGATCCGCTCCATCGCGTCCCTGGCGGTGGTGATCGCCCTGATCCTCGCCGCCTCGGTGGCGGCGCGTCGCTGGCTCGGCCGAATCCCCGCCGGCGGCCATCGCAACCCGATCCAGATCGTCGCCACCCGGGCGCTGGGCAGCCGCGCCACCATCACCATGCTGGAGGTCGAGGGCGAGCGCCTTCTCGTCGGCTCCTCCCCCCACGGCCTCGGCCTCATCTGCAAGCTCGGCGGGACAGGGTCGAGCCCCGGCGACGACCGCTTCGACCGCCTCCTCGCCGACGAGTCGGTACGAGGGGCGCGATGAGCCCCATGACCCGCCCCTGGCACCGCTGCGCCACCCTCCTGCCGCTGGTTGCGGCCGTCTGCCTCGTCGCAACCCCCGCCTGGGCGCAAACGGCCGCACCCGCCGGCCCGACGATGACCATCGCCCTCCCCGGCGCAACCGACCCCGAGGGGCTCTCCACCGGCCTCAAGATCCTCGCGCTGCTCACCGTCCTGACCCTGGCGCCGGCGATCCTGGTGATGGTCACCTCCTTCACCCGTATCGTCGTCGTCCTCTCCTTCTTCCGCCAGGCCATCGGCACCCAGTCGATGCCCCCCAACCAGGTAGTCATCGGTCTCGCCCTCTTCCTCTCCGCCTTCGTGATGATGCCGGCGTGGAACCAGATCCAGAGCCAGGCGCTGACCCCCTACATGGCCCACCAAATCGACCAGGGGGAGGCGATCACCCGCGCCCTGGCGCCCCTGCGCAGCTTCATGCTCAAACAGACCCGGGAGAAGGATCTTGCCCTCTTTGTCTCCTTCGTCCAGGACCGCAAGCCGGCCACCGTCGATGACGTCCCCACCCAGGCCCTCATCCCCGCCTTCGTCATCTCCGAGCTCCGCACCGCGTTCGAGATCGGCTTCTTGATCTACATCCCCTTCCTCATCCTCGATATGGTGGTCGCCTCGGTCCTCCTGTCGATGGGGATGATGATGCTCCCGCCGGTCCTCATCTCCCTACCCTTCAAGCTCCTCCTCTTCGTCCTCGTCGACGGCTGGTACCTCCTCGTGGGATCCCTGGTGCGGAGCTTCTGAAGACAAGCCGGAGGGGACAAGACAGGGCAAAACCACGAAAGGCACGAAGGACACGAAGTGTCGCATGCTGTTCTTCGTGTTCTTCGCGAGCCAACGCCTTCCGGGCCGCAAGAGGGGTCGGAGTGGCCGCACGCGACACCGACCGCCTTATTGCGGGCGTCTGCGCCCTCCGCGACCTCTATGGTGAAAACCCTGCTTCCGGCCCACACCAATCTTCCGGATCGACACCGACGACATCCCGATCCCTACGCCCCTGCGCCTCTCGTAGAGTCTGAGCCCGTCGAAGACTGCACGAGCCTTTCGTCCGCCGTTGCGGAACTCATCGGTGACCGGTCTAATCACCGGTCCGCACACCAGCGTGGCCGTCACCCATCCAGCGGGCTACGGACACCCCGGCCGCCGCGATTCAGCACGTGGGTGTAGATCATCGTCGTCTTCACATCCTTGTGGCCGAGGAGCGCTTGAACCTCCGTTCGCGTGAGGACCGCAGGGACCCGGGTCGGCCGCTTTGCCCGATCGACCCCCTGAATGGGGCCGATGTCCGCCTTCAAGACCTGCTTGTAGAGAAACAGGAGGGCGTTGAACGCCTGGTTCTGCGTCGACGCCGCCACCTTCCGATTTACGGCCAAGTGGGTGAGAAAGGCCTCCACCTCGGGCGCGCCCATCTCCTGCGGGTGGCGCTTCCCATGAAACAGGATGAACCGGCGGATCCAGCCCACATACGCCTCTTCCGTGCGAATGCTGTAGTGGCGCCGCCGCAGGGTATTCCGAACCTGATCGAGGAGCTTCGGCTTGTGAACCATGGCATCCTGCCGCGTACACAAAATCGAGAGACCGCCATTCTATTGCATATCAGCTCCGGATCTGTCAAACCAGCCACCACTCGTAACCGTCACTGACCCATGCCCACGGAGTCGAGAGCAGATTCACCTTCGGCCGCACCGTCATCGCCACCGTCACCCATGGAAAGGGTAACTCGAGTTACCGATTAAACCGTTCTAATGGAAACTCGAGTTTCCCTTTAATTGGCAAAATTCACTATGAATACATGGCCCATTTCGTTGCGATTCCAAGAGAATCACGAAATACAACAGCGGGTTACAAAAGGCAGTCCGCGAGATGGGGTAAAAAGGAGCCATGTTGGCATGCAGATTGCTTAAATTGCACCAATGGCCTGGTTGGCGTTCCGCGTCCGGCCGGCCCCCTGGAGGAGTGTAGATATGCAACTTCGAAGACTTGTCCCATATCGCCCCCGCGGCCAGCCCAGAACGGTGAGAAAACAACACAGTAGCCCCGGGTGCGGGGGTGCTACACCCCCGATTGAAATCGAGGATCCGCACCAGATCGGGGTCCGAATACAGAGTTAGCGCCCCCCAATTAGATTCAGTCAGCACGGAGCAATAGAATGACAACAATGAAGATGCTGTACGTTTCATCACTGTGTCTCGCTATGTTTGTGGCTCTTGTATCCAGTTCCTGCAGTGGCGGCGGTAGTAGCGATCCAACCATAGTCGAAGCCCAAGCATCCAAACTCAAAGATTGCGGGATCTTCTCTACAGAAGGCCGATTTAATCTCAATAACGATTTAGATGAGGAGGAAAATTGTTATATTCAGTGTATCACTGAAGCATCGTGTAACGAGCTAGCCGACTTGTGGTGTGGCGGCCCATTGGCAAATTCTCTGCATCAACGTTGCGCCGACCGTTGCGATCCGGCCGATTACGAGTGCGCCAATGGGTCCACGATACGGCGGTCGTGGCAGTGCGATGGGGACGCTGATTGCCCGAGTGGTTCAGATGAACAAGGTTGTCCGACATTTACATGCAGTAATGGTGCAACGATCCGAGCCAGCTGGCAGTGTGATGGCGACAACGACTGTTCGGACGGATCCGACGAACAGAACTGCCCTATGTTTACCTGCTCAAATGGTCAAACGATTCCGGCGGGATGGGAATGCGATTTTAAAAACGACTGCGCTGATAACTCAGACGAGATCGGCTGCGCGGAACTTCTCTGCGGGCAGTAACTGAGGTTACGGAACACAGATAATGCATCTGATATCTATCGTCTTTTGTTGCGAACCAACCGGCTCTAACGAGGCACTCCAGGCGACCCGGCCCCGTGGCGACGATCCCCCGCTTCGCGATGTCCCATCGCTCGCACCTTCGTTCACCCCCCGCCGTCGGGCCGGTCGCCTGAGCTTTCGTCGTTAGGCCCTAAGAGCGATGCCTCCGGTAACCCGGTTTTCGACGGAAGTGAG
>CAZRGD010000021.1:0-15426 GCA_964599505.1 uncultured Nitrospirota bacterium
ATCGTCCCCACGTTCACATGCGGCTTCGTCCGCTCGTACTTTGCTTTGGCCATGGTCTTGCTCCTCGGGGTCTGAGTGGCTTGCGCCGTACCGCCGATTCTCCTTAAGTGGTGATCGTGACGTTGTCCGGGGCTACGCGCTCACCTTCGAAACGATCTCGTCGGCGACCGAACGCGGCACCTGGGCGTAGTGGTCGAACTGCATGGTGTAGGTTGCCCGCCCCTGAGTGAGGGAGCGGAGGACGGTGGCGTAGCCGAACATCTCGGCTAGCGGCACAAAGGCGCTCACGACCTGAAGGTTGGCGCGCGCCTCCATCTTCTGGATCTGACCACGGCGGGAGTTGAGGTCGCCGATGGCGTCGCCCATAAAATCTTCCGGGGTCACCACCTCCACCGCCATGATGGGCTCCATGAGGACCGGACCGGCGATCTTCGCCGCCGCCTTGAAGCCGATGGAGCCGGCGGTCTTGAAGGCCATCTCCGAGGAGTCGACCTCGTGGTAGCTGCCGTCGATGAGGGTGACCTTTACGTCGACCACCGGGTAGCCGGCGAGGATGCCGGTTTCCGTCGCCCCCTTGACCCCTTGACCCACCGAGTTGATGTACTCGCGCGGCACCACACCACCCTTGATCGCGTCGACAAACTCGAAACCGACACCGGGCTCCTGGGGCTCGACGCGCAGGAGCACATCGCCGTACTGGCCGCGGCCACCGGTCTGGCGAACAAACTTGCCACGCGCCTCGACCGTCTTGGTCAGGGTCTCGCGATAGGCGACCTGCGGCTTGCCCACCGTCGCCTCTACCTTGAACTCGCGCATCATCCGGTCGACGAGGATCTCCAGGTGGAGCTCACCCATGCCGCTGATGATCGTCTGGCCGCTCTCCTCGTCGGTATGGACGCGGAAGGAGGGGTCCTCCTGGGCGAGACGGGCGAGTGCTAGCCCCATCTTCTCCTGGTCTTCCTTGGTCTTTGGCTCAATGGCCACCGAGATCACCGGCTCCGGGAACTCCAGAGACTCGAGGACCACCGGGGCGTTGGAGTCACACAGGGAGTCGCCGGTCGTCACGGTCTTCAGACCGACCGCGGCGGCGATGTCACCGGTACGCACCTCGTCGATCTCTTTGCGGGTATTGGAGTGCATCTGCAGGATGCGCCCCAACCGCTCTTTCTTGCCGGTGCGCGCGTTCATCACATGGCCCCCGGTAGCCATCACCCCGGAGTAGACCCGGAAGAAGGTGAGCTGCCCGACAAAGGGGTCCGCCATGATCTTGAAGGCGAGGGCGCAGAACGGCTCGTCGTCCTCAGCCTTGCGGACCAGGACGTTGTCGGTACGCGGCTCCACCCCCTCCACCGGCGGCACGTCGACCGGCGATGGCAAGTAATCCACCACCGCGTCGAGGAGCGGCTGCACACCCTTGTTCTTGAAGGCGGTACCACAAAGGACCGGACAAATACCGAGAGAGAGGGTCGCGGTACGGATCGCCCCGCGAATCTGCGCCTCGTCGAGGGCCTCACCCTCCAGGAACCGCTCCATCAGGGCATCGTCGTACTCGGCGATCGCATCGATCATCTCCTCGCGCGCCACCTCGGCGTCGGCGGTGAGCTCCGCGGGAATCGCCTCCTCCCAGTACTTGACACCCAGGTTCTCCTCTTCCCACAGGATCGCCTTCATCTTCACCAGATCGATCACCCCGACGAAATTCTCCTCTGCACCGATGGGGAGTTGGATCGGCACCGCCTTGGCACCAAGTCGCTCGCGAATCATCGCCACGCCGCGCGCGAAGTCGGCCCCCGTGCGGTCCATCTTGTTGATGAACGCGATCCGCGGCACGCCGTACTTGTCCGCCTGGCGCCACACCGTCTCCGACTGCGGCTCAACCCCGCCCACTGAGCAAAAGACCGCCACCGCACCGTCGAGCACCCGGAGGGAGCGTTCCACCTCGACGGTGAAGTCCACATGGCCCGGGGTGTCGATGATATTGATCCGGTGGTTCTTCCACTTACAGGTGGTCGCCGCCGAGGTAATGGTGATACCGCGCTCCTGCTCCTGCGCCATCCAGTCCATGACCGCGGCGCCGTCGTGTACCTCGCCGATTTTATGCGAGATACCCGTATAGAAGAGGATCCGTTCGGTCGTCGTCGTCTTACCGGCATCGATGTGCGCCATGATGCCGATGTTACGGACGCGATTAAGAGGGTCAGTACGAGCCACGACAGGTCTTTCTACAAAGGGTCTTCGCTAAGAAACCGGAGCGGTTACCAGCGGTAGTGAGAGAACGCCTTGTTGGCTTCGGCCATGCGGTGGGTCTCATCCCGTTTGCGCATGGTCGCGCCGGTCTTGTTGGCGGCGTCCATCAACTCCTTGGCGAGCCGAATCGCCATGCTCTTGTCCGGCCGCTTGCGCGCAAATCCGATCAGCCAACGACGCGCCAGGGCCGCACGCCGGCCGGGCCGCACCTCGATGGGTACCTGGTAGGTGGAGCCACCGACACGCCTCGACTTCACCTCGACCATCGGCGCCACATTACGCAGTGCCTGCTGAAAGACCTCCAGAGGCGGCTCTTCCGCCTTCTCGGAGATGAACTCCATCGCCCCATAAAAGGCACGCTCGGCCACACTCCGCTTGCCTGCAAGCATCATGCAGTTGATGAACTTGGTGACGCCGGGATCCTGGAACTTCGGATCCGGAGTGACCTTTCGCTTTTCTGCAACGCGCCGTCGAGCCATGATTTCCTGTTTCCTTCGCGAAGCGGCACCGTGCCGCACGCCATTAATCTATTTCTTGGGACGCTTGACCCCATACTTGGAGCGGCTCTGGTTCCGATCCGCCACCCCGAGGGCATCCTGAGTACCACGGACAATGTGGTATCGAACGCCGGGGAGATCCTTCACACGACCACCGCGAATGAGAACGATGGAGTGCTCCTGAAGGTTGTGCCCTACCCCGGGGATGTAGGTGGTGACTTCGACTCCGGTGGTCAGACGCACACGGGCAACCTTGCGGAGCGCCGAGTTCGGCTTCTTCGGGGTGGTGGTGTAGACGCGCGTACAGACGCCGCGACGCTGCGGGCAATTCTGCAACGCCGCGGCATTGGAGCGACCTTTACGCCGCGAGCGCCCTTTGCGTACGAGTTGATTGATCGTCGGCACGGATCTTCCTTTGAGCCTGTGAAGGCGACGTAACGAAGCAGAAACGAAGCGAAAACGGGTGGATTCCCAAACCCTTCAAAACGCCGGCAGGCGCGAAGGGGCGGGGATTATAGCGGCGGTCTCTCCCGAGTCAAGCGGCTGGTGGTCTGTCTCCGCGGGGAGCGACATAATGAGCGATGGAAAGGCGGTTGGACAATGCAAAGCGAGGAAAGACATGGGGAAAGGACCGCAACGGCCGAGCATCAATAACGGCCGAACATCAATTTTCTCTCCCCAATACGACGCCGGCCCCCGTGGTGAACCGCACACCACGGAGGCCGGCTAGCTTCAAAGAACAACCATCGGATCAGCCGCTAACCCCCTCGGCGGGGGCGCCCTTGCCGGAGTCCTCGCCCTCGGCCTCCTTGATCACCGCCACCAGGTCCTGGGGCTCGGGCCGCTCGACCTTCGCATGGACGTTGCGATAGGCGACGAAGCCGGTCCCGGCGGGGATGAGCCGCCCCATGATGACGTTCTCCTTGAGCCCTCTAAAGGTGTCCACCTTGCCGGCAATCGCCGCCTCGGTGAGGACCCGGGTGGTCTCCTGGAAGGAGGCGGCGGAGATGAAGCTGTCGGTATTGAGCGACGCCTTGGTGATGCCGAGCAGCAACGGCTCGCCATCCGCCGGCTGCTTACCCGCCTCGATAACCTCTTCGTTCGCCTTGGAGAAACGATACCGGTCCACCTGCTCCCCCTGGAGCAGATCGGTGTCGCCGGGGTCGGCGACCATGACCCGGCGCATCATCTGACGAACAATCACCTCGATGTGCTTGTCGTGGATGGAGACACCCTGGAGCTGGTAGACCTTCTGCACCTCGTTCACCAGGTAGTGCTGCAAGGCACGCGGCCCGAGGACCTGGAGGATATCGTGGGGGGAGAGGGGGCCGTCCATCAGCGGATCGCCCGCCCGCACGTAGTCGCCCTCTTGCACGTTCACGTGCTTGCCACGCGGGATGAGGTACTCCTTCTCCGTGCCGTCCTCACCGGTGACGATGATCTTCCGGTTGCCACGCACGTAGCCGCCCTCGCGCACGGTGCCGTTGATCTCGCTGATCACCGCGTGCTCCTTCGGCTTACGCGCCTCGAAGAGCTCGGCGACCCGCGGCAGACCGCCGGTGATGTCCTGGGTCTTGGTGGTCTCACGCGGGATCTTGCCGAGGATATCGCCCGGCACCACCTCCTCGCCGGCGTCCACCAGGATCGAGGCGCCGAACGGAACGAGGAAGCTTCCGGCTTCGTTGCCCTTCTCGTCCTTCACCACCAGACGCGGGCGCAGGTTGGGATCGCCCGAGTCGATGACCACGCGGCGCGACAGGCCGGTGAGCTCGTCCTGCTCCTCACGCATCGAGCGTCCCTCGATGAGGTCGACGAAGCCGACCTTACCGGTGGCGCTGCTGAGGATGACGATGGAGAAGGGGTCCCATTCCACGAGCACCGTCTTCGCCTCGACCTTCTGGCCGTCGGTCACCTTGAGGACGGCGCCATAGACGAGGTCGTAGGTCTCGCGAGCGTGCCCCTGGTCGTCCTCTATGAGAAGCTGGCCACCGCGATTCATCGCCACCGTATTGCCGTCACGGTCAACCACCGTCTCCACGTCGTGGAAGCGCACCACACCACCGACCTTGGTATCCTGGGTGGTCTGCTCCATTTTCGATGCCGCGGCGCCGCCGATGTGGAAGGTCCGCATGGTGAGCTGGGTACCCGGCTCGCCGATCGACTCCGCGGCGATGACCCCCACCGCGGTGCCCAGCTCGACCAGCTTGCTGCGCGCCAGATCGCGGCCGTAACACATGCGGCACAGGCCGCGCGGCGCCTCACAAGTGAGCGGCGTGCGCACCCGAACCTCGGTGAGGCCCGCGTCGACCGCCCGCTGTGCGTCCGCCTCGTTGATCTCGTGGTCCGCCTCCACCAGGACGTCACCGCTGTACGGGTCGACGATATCCTCGGCGGCCACCCGACCGAGGATCCGGTCGTAGAGGGGCTCGATGATCTCGCCGCTCTCGGTCAGCGCCGCGAGATCCAACCCCTCCAGGGTGCCGCAGTCATCCGTGACGATGATCGAGTCCTGCGCCACGTCCACCAGACGGCGGGTGAGGTAGCCGGAGTTGGCGGTCTTCAGCGCCGTGTCCGCCAACCCCTTACGCGCACCGTGGGTGGAGATGAAGTACTGGAGGACCGTCAGCCCCTCACGGAAGTTGGCGGTGATCGGGTTCTCGATGATCTCCCCCGACGGCTTCGCCATCAGGCCGCGCATGCCGGCGAGCTGACGGATCTGCTGGGTGGAACCTCGGGCACCGGAGGTGGCCATCATGTAGACCGAGTTGAGCTCGCGGGTGGTGTTCGGCCGCCACGGCATCGGCTCGCCGAGGTGGTCCATCATCTCGTGGGTAATCTCGTCGGTGACCCCCGCCCAGATGTCGATCACCTTGTTGTGGCGCTCGCCATCAGTGATCAGGCCGGCGTCGTACTGCTCGGTGACCAGGCGCACCTCCTCGAAGGCGGCCTTGAGCTTCTCCTCCTTGGTCGGCGGGATGTTCATGTCGTCGATGCAGATGGAGATCCCGGAGTAGGTAGCATGCTCGAAGCCCAGCGACTTGATCGCATCGAGCATCACCACCGTCGCCGCCTGACCCGCGGTGCGAAAAACGTCGCCGATGATCTTACCGAGGCTCTTCTTGGTGAGCGGCTCGTTGATCACCTCGAAGTCCACCCCCGGGGGGAGGCAGCTCGAGACCAGGGCACGCCCGGCGGTGGTGTCGCGCAGCTTACCGCCGATGCGCACCTTGATCCGTGCGTGCAGGTCCAGCCGCTTGTGGTCAAGCGCCCGGCTCACCTCATCGACATCGGTGAAGACCATCCCCTCGCCGTTGACCCCTTCACGCTCGATGGTCATGTAGTAGAGGCCGAGGACCATGTCCTGGGTCGGCACGGTGACCGGCCGGCCATTGGCGGGCGACAAGATGTTGTTGATCGTGAGCATCAACACCCGCGCCTCCACCTGCGCCTCCACCGACAGGGGCACGTGGACCGCCATCTGGTCGCCGTCGAAGTCGGCGTTGAAGCCGGTGCAGACGAGCGGGTGGAGCTGCAGCGCCTTACCCTCGACGAGGACCGGGTCAAACGCCTGGATGCCGAGACGATGCAGCGTCGGGGCGCGGTTCAGCAGCACCGGGTGCTCGGTGATCACCTCCTCCAGGGCGTCCCACACCTCGCGTCGGCCACTCTCCACCATCTTCTTCGCCGCCTTGATGGAGGTCACCAGCCCCTTCGCCTCCAGACGGTTGAAGATGAACGGCTTGAAGAGCTCCAGGGCCATCTTCTTCGGCAGCCCACACTGGTTCATCTTCAGGTGCGGTCCGACGACGATCACCGAACGGCCCGAGTAGTCGACCCGCTTACCGAGCAGGTTCTGGCGGAAGCGACCCTGCTTCCCCTTGAGCATGTCGGAGAGCGACTTGAGCGGCCTGCGGTTGGCGCCGCGGATCACCCGCCCACGGCGACCATTGTCGAATAGGGCGTCGACCGCCTCCTGCAACATCCGCTTCTCGTTCTTGACGATGACGTCGGGCGCCTTGAGCTCCAGGAGCCTCTTCAGGCGGTTGTTGCGATTGATCACCCGCCGGTAGAGGTCGTTGAGGTCGGAGGTGGCGAAACGCCCGCCATCGAGCGGCACCAGGGGGCGCAGCTCCGGCGGCAGGACCGGGATGACGTCGAGGATCATCCACTCGGGCTCGTTGTCCGACTTGCGGAACGCCTCGACGATCTTCCACCGTTTGATGAGCTTCGCCTTGGTCGCCTTCGAGCGGGTGGTCTGGAGCCCCAGGCGAATCTCGTCCGAGAGGTCGTGGAGGTCGATCTCCTGCAGCAACCGCTTGATCGCCTCTGCCCCCATCGTCGCCTCGAAAGAGTCGACGCCGTACTCGTCCTCCGCCTGGCGGTACTCCTCCTCCGTCAGCAGGGTACGCGGCTTCATGGGCGTGTCACCGGGATCGGTGACCACGTAGCTCTCGAAGTAGAGGACCTTCTCCAGGTCCTTCAGGGTCATGTCCAACAGATGGCCGATGCGGCTCGGCAACGCCTTGAGGAACCAGACGTGGGAGACCGGCGAGGCGAGCTCGATGTGGCCGAGGCGGTCGCGCCGGACCTTCGATTGGATCACCTCGACACCGCACTTGTCGCAGACGATGCCGCGGTACTTCATCCGCTTGTACTTGCCGCAAGTGCACTCCCAGTCCTTCACCGGCCCGAAGATGCGGGCACAAAAGAGGCCGTCGCGCTCCGGTTTGAAGGTCCGGTAGTTGATGGTCTCCGGCTTTTTCACCTCACCGAAGGACCAGGAGCGGATCTTCTCCGCCGAGGCGATACCAATCTTCACCTGACCGAAGTTCATGGTCAGCTTGGGACGTTCAAAGAAGCGGTGCAGGTCTTCCACGTGGACACCTCCATGGCCCCGGCGAGACGCCGCGGCCTGGGTTGTCAATCAGAGGCTACGAATCAGATGGGGAGGCCGGGGGCAGGAGCGGCCTTGACCGCCCCATCGACCTCGTCTTCCGGGGTGAGCTCGATGTCGAGACACAGGGACTGGAGCTCCTTCACCAGGACGCTGAAGGACTCGGGCAGCCCCGGGGTGAGGGCGTACTCCCCCTTGACGATCGACTCGTACATGCGGGTGCGCCCCGGCACGTCATCGGACTTGACGGTGAGGAACTCCTGCAAAGTGTAGGCAGCGCCGTACGCCTCCATCGCCCACACCTCCATCTCCCCGAGCCGCTGGCCGCCGAACTGCGCCTTGCCGCCCAGAGGCTGCTGGGTGACCAGGGAGTAGGGGCCGATGGACCGAGCGTGGATCTTGTCATCCACCAGATGGTGAAGCTTGAGGATGTACATGCAGCCGACGGTGACCGGCTGATCAAAGGGCTCGCCGGTACGGCCGTCGCGGAGGGTGACCTGGCCGCTCTCCGGCAGCCCCGCCTCCTTGAGCATGGCGCGGATCTCCGGCTCGGTGGCGCCGTTGAAGACCGGGGTGGCGACATGCACCCCCATGGTCTTCGCCGCCCAACCGAGGTGGGTCTCGAGGATCTGACCGACGTTCATACGCGACGGCACGCCAAGGGGGTTGAGGACGACGTCCACCGGGGTGCCATCGGGCAAAAACGGCATATCCTCCTCGGGGAGGATCCGCGACACCACACCCTTGTTGCCGTGACGGCCGGCCATCTTGTCTCCGACGGAAAGCTGCCGCTTGATCGCCACGTACACCTTCACCTGCTTGATCACCCCCGGGGGGAGCTCGTCGCCGCGGCGGATGCGGGCGATCTTGTCACCGTAGAAGTTCTCCAGCTTCTCTACCTGGCGCTCATACTGGAAGAGGATCTCGTCGAGACGCGCCGAGCGGTCCTCGACGCCGTTCACCGACAGGGTCTCCAGGTCCTGACTCGCCACCCGATTGAGGGTCACCCCGGTGAGGGTGTCGCCGGCAGCGGCGATCTCGTTGCCATGGGCGTCATGGATCGCCTTGCCCGCGGTGCCGCCCTTGTAGAGGGCGCGGATCGCCGCGTCGCGCTGACCGGTGGTGGCGTCGAGCTTGACCTGAAACTCCTCGTTGATCGCCTCGACGTCGTCCTCCTCGATCTCCTGGGCGCGAGGGTCCTTCTCCACTCCCTGGCGGGAGAAGATCTTCACCCCGACGACGATCCCCTCCACTCCCGGCGGCACGCGCAGGGAGGTGTCTCGCACGTCGCCCGCCTTCTCGCCGAAGATGGCAATGAGAAGCTTCTCCTCCGGCGAACGCTGGGTCTCACCCTTCGGGGTCACCTTCCCGGCGAGGACGTCGCCCGGCGCCACCAGGGCGCCGATGCGGACGATTCCCGCCTCATCGAGGTCGGCGAGGGCCTCGTCGCCGACGTTGGGGATGTCGCGGGTGATCTCCTCCGGGCCAAGCTTGGTGTCGCGCGCCTCGGAGGTGAACTCCTCGATGTGCACCGAGGTATACCGGTCCTCCTTGACGAGTCGCTCGCTGAGGAGGATGGCGTCCTCGTAGTTGTAGCCACGCCACGGCATGAAGGCGACGGTAATGTTTTGCCCGAGGGCGAGCTCGCCGTGGTCGGTGGAGGCGCCGTCGGCGATGATCTGGCCGGCGTGAACCTTGTCGCCCTTCATCACCAGGGGACGCTGGTTGATCGAGGTGTTCTGGTTCGAGCGCTGGTACTTCACCAGTGGATAGATATCGAGACCGGGATCCAGCGGTCCGAGGTCCGCCTTGCGGCTCGCCTTCACCAGGATGCGACCGGCATCGACCCCCACCACCGCGCCGTCACGATGGGCGGTGACCACCGAGCCCGAGTCACGCGCCGCCACCGCCTCCATGCCGGTACCCACCAGGGGCGCCTCCGGCTTGAGGAGCGGCACCGCCTGGCGCTGCATATTGGAGCCCATGAGCGCCCGGTTGGCGTCGTCGTGCTCCAAAAACGGGACCATCGCCGAGGCGACCGAGACCATCTGCATCGGCGCCACGTCCATGTAGTCCACCTGCTCCGGCACCACCAGGACGAACTCACCCTCGTGGCGGCAGGAGACCATCTCGGTAGTGATCCGCCCCTTCTCGTCCAGGGGGGTGTTCGCCTGGGCGATACGGTACCGCTCACCGACGGTGGCGGAGAGGTAGTGGACATCGCGGGTGGCGATGCCGTTGGTCACCTTGCGGAAGGGGGTCTCGATGAAGCCGTACTCGTTCACCCGCGCATAGGTCGCGAGCGAGGTAATCAGGCCGATGTTCGGACCCTCAGGGGTCTCGATCGGGCAGATGCGGCCGTAGTGGGTGGGGTGGACGTCGCGCACCTCAAAGCCGGCACGCTCGCGGGTGAGACCGCCCGGCCCGAGGGCGGAGAGGCGCCGCTTGTGGGTGATCTCCGACAGGGGGTTGGTCTGGTCCATAAACTGGGAGAGCTGGCTGGAGCCGAAGAACTCCTTGATCGACGCCGACACCGGCTTGGCGTTGATGATGTCCTTGGGCATCAGCTCGTCGAGATCCTGGAGGTTCATCTTCTCCCGGACCGCCTTCTCCATCCGCACCAGGCCGACGCGGAGCTGGTTCTCCAGGAGCTCGCCGACCGACCGGACACGCCGGTTGCCGAGGTGGTCGATGTCGTCCACGTGGCCGATGCCGTTACGCAGCTCGACCATCCGCCGCACCACCTCGATGATGTCCTCGCGCACCAGGGTGCGCTGGGAGAGCGGCTGATCGAGACCGAGGATCTCGTTGATCTTCATCCGCCCGACCTCGGAGAGATCGTAGCGACGCGGATCGAAGAAGAGCCCCTCGAAGAAATCGCGGGCGGTCTTCATGTTCGGCAGCTCACCGGGCCGGAGCCGCTTGTAGACCGCGGCGATCGCCTCGTCGCGACTCTCCAGCTTGTCCGCTACCAAGGTATTGCGGAGCGCCGCGGTGGCGGAGATCTCATCGAGAAAGAGGAGCTCGATCTTCTCCATACCGGAGGCGAGGATCTGCTCCACCTGCTCCTCGGTCAGCTCACTGTTGTGGTCCACCACGACCTCGCCGGTCTCCGGATCGACCACGTCGTCCACCACCACCCGCCCCACCAACTCCTCGCGGGTCAGGGGTAGCTCGGTGATCTCCGCCTCGGCGAGCCGCTTGAGTGCGACCTTGGTGATCTTGTTGCCCTGCTTCACCACCACCTTGCGCCCCGCCTTGATGTCGGTGGCCGCACGGGTGCCGCGCAACAGCTTGTCGTTGATCTCCTTGGTGATCTCGCCACCGGCACGCAGATGGATCACCTCCACGTCATAGTAGAGGCCGAGAATCTCCTTGGAGGTGTAGCCGAGGGCCTTGAGGAGAATCGTGGCCGGCATCTTCCGGCGCCGATCGATGCGGGCATGGAGGATGTCCTTGGTATCGAACTCGAAGTCGAGCCACGAGCCACGGTAGGGGATCACCCGTCCGGAGTAGATCACCTTGCCGGAGACATGGGTGCGCCCCTTGTCGGAGCCGAAGTAGGCGCCCGGCGACCGGTGGAGCTGGGAGACCACCACCCGCTCGGTGCCGTTGATCACGAAGGTGCCGCTGCTGGTCATCAGGGGGACCTCCCCCATGTAGACCACCTGCTCACGCACCTCCTTGATCCGCTTCACCCCGGTATCCGGATCCGCCTCCAGGAGGTTCATCCGCACCTTCAGCTTGATCGGCGCGGCGAACTCGACCCCGCGGGCAACACACTCGCGGAGGTCGTACTTCGGCTCCCCGAGGGTGTACTCGAGGAACTCCAGGGTGACCGACTCGGAAAAGTCGGTGATCGGAAAGACCGACTTGAAGGCCGCCTGCAGGCCACGGTCGAGGCGCTCCGCCGGTGGCGTGTCCTTCTGCAGAAAGCGCTCATAGGAGGACTTCTGGATGTGGATCAGGTCCTCCACCTCGAGGACCGGGGAGAGCTTGGAAAAGTCGCGGCGGACACGGGTCTGGTTACGTTCGGTCGTGGGCATCTCGCCTTCCTTACATCACCGGGATACGGCCGGCGCGTGGCTGCGGAGAAGAACAGATGGGCGGGGCGGCCCTAAGCGACCACCCCGCCCGGTACCACCGATAAAGCGACTACTTCACGGAGACCGTTGCGCCCACCGCCTCCAGCTTCGACTTGATCTCCTCAGCCTCCTCCTTGGTGACGCCCTCCTTCACCGTCGCCGGAGCGCCGTCCACGAGGGCCTTCGCCTCCTTCAGGCCGAGACCGGAGACCACCGCGCGGACCTCCTTGATCACCTGGATCTTCTTGTCGCCGACGCCGTCCAGCACCACGGAAAACTCGGTCTGCTCCTCCTCGACGGCCGCCTCGCCACCTGCAGCGGCGCCACCGGCCACCATCGCCACCGGCGCTGCGGCCGAGACACCAAGCTCGTCCTCGAGCTCTTTGACCAGCTCCGCCGCCTCCATGAGGCTCATGTTCTTGATGAATTCTTTCACGTCGTCTTTCGTTGCTGCCATGGTCGTACTCCTTATGGTTGAGATACTAAAAGGGTTTGGAAATAGGGCCGAGTGGCCTACGCCTTCGCCTTGGCCGCCGCGTCGATGAGGCGAACCATCTGGGAAGCCGGGGCGTTCATCAGGGACAGGAGCTGCTGTGCCGGGGTGTTGAGGAGCGCCAGGAGCTTCGCCAACAGCTCCTCGCGGGACGGCATCTCCGCCAGGGCGAGGATCTCCGCCAACTCCACCCGCTGCGCGTCCACCATGCCGCAGAGGACGGCGAGGTTCTTCAGCCCCTTCGTCTCCTGCTTCAACACCTTCGCCGGCCCCACCGGGTCATCGGTGACGATCGCTACCGCGATCGGCCCGCTGAAGGCATCACTGACACAGGCAACATCCGTCCCCTCCGCGGCACGCCGCGCGAGGGTGTTCTTCACCACCCGATAGGTGGCTCCCGTCTCGGCCAACTTACGACGCAGGCCCATCATCTCCTCCACCGTGGAGCCACGGTACTCGGTGAGATAGACAGCGGTTGCGCCTTCAAACCGCACGCGAAGGTCATCGACCATCGCGGCCTTTTCTGCTCGATCCAAGGGATCTCCTCTCTCTAAAAATTGCGCCTACCGTTGCAGGCTGGGCGGGATGCCGTCCCGCGCGGGATCGTGTGGGCATCGCGCCACCCACCGAACCCGAAGACCGCCCCCACCCGGGGACGAGGCACTCCGCCCCGATCCACGGGGCATCGCCATCTGCGGGGTCCAGTCTCGGCGGGCGCAAATCTTTCAGCCGGCGGCGCCGGCACCCACGGTCTTCGACCAGGAATCAAAATTGGCTCTTTTACCTCTCCTTGACCTTGCACCAGTATTGGGCAGAGGACGATCAGGCGTACTGACTCGCGACCACCACAGGATCGACACGCACCCCCGGCCCCATGGTCGGGGCGAGGGTCATGCTCTTCAGGTAGCGCCCCTTGGCCGCCGACGGTTTAAGCCGGAAGATGGTCTCCACGAAGGCGACCGCGTTCTCCTCGAGCTGCTTCGTGTCCATGGAGCCGCGGCCGATGGTGGAGTGGACGATCCCAGCCTTCTCGGCGCGGAAGTCCACCTTACCCGCCTTGATCTCACCCACGACCCGGCCCACCTCGAAGGTGACGGTGCCGAGCTTCGGGTTGGGCATCAGGCCGCGCGGGCCGAGGACCCGGCCGAGACGACCCACCTGACCCATCATGTCCGGGGTCGCCACCACCCGATCGAAGTCGAGCCAACCGCCCTGGATCTTCTCCACCAGCTCCTCGGCGCCGACCACGTCGGCCCCGGCCTCCTCCGCCTCTTTGGCGTGATCGCCCTTGGCGAAGACCAGCACCCGCACCGTACGACCGGTACCGTGGGGAAGGATCACCGTGCCGCGCACCGCCTGGTCCGCGTGACGCGGATCGATTCCCAGGCGCATCGCCACGTCGATCGACTCCTCTCCCTTCGCGTTGGCCATCCGTTTCACCAGGGCAACCGCCTCGGGGAGGGAAAAACTCTGTTGCTTGTCGTAGCTCTCAACAAGCTCTCGGTAACGTCTGCTGTGTTTCATATTTAGCTCTCAGCTTTCAGCGGTCAGCATTCAGCTTGATCGGATGACAGAATATTAAGAGGGGGCGGTCAGCGATCAGCGGCGGGCTGGGCGTCAGGCGGGGTCTCTGCATCAGGGGGGCGGAGAGCTGAGCGCTCTACGCGACCTCGATCCCCATGGAACGGGCGGTACCGGCGATGATCTTCATCGCCGCGTCGACGTCATTGGCGTTCAAATCCTTCATCTTCAGCTCGGCGATCTCCTTCACCTGCGCCGAGGTTACCTTGGCCACCTTGGTGAGATGAGGAACCGGCGATCCCTTGGGGATCTTCGCCGCCTTCTTCAGCAGCACCGCCGCCGGCGGCGTCTTGGTGATGAAGGTAAAGCTCTTGTCCTTATAGACCGTGATCACCACCGGGATGATCATTCCCGGCTGGGACTCGGTCTTGGCATTGAATGCCTTGCAGAACTCCATAATGTTGACCCCGTGCTGACCCAAAGCGGGGCCGATCGGGGGCGACGGATTCGCCTTCCCCGCGGGGCACTGCAACTTGATGAGGCCGGTCACTTCCTTTGCCACGATGCACCTTCCTGCGGCATCAGCCGCTGACTTTTTCTACCTGCAAGAAGTCGAGCTCGACGGGCGTCTGACGCCCGAAGATGGAGATCATCACCTTCACCTTGCCGTGCTCAAAATCGATCTCGTCGACGTTCGCGTTAAAGCCCACGAACGGGCCGTCATTAATCTTCACCATGTCACCGACGCGGTAGGAGACCTTCGGCCGGGCCGGGGCGTGCGCGCCCTCCTCCACCTGATTGAGGACCGAGCCCAGCTCCCGCTCCGACAGAGGGGTGGGGTTCTTGCCGCCGAGGAAGCCGGTCACCTTCGGCAGGTCACTCACCAGGTGCCAGGTCTCGTCGTCCACCTCCATCTCCACAATGATATAGCCGGGATAGAACTTGCGGGTGGTCGTCCGCTTCTTCCCCTGCTGCATCTCCACCACCTCCTCCGTGGGGATCAGGATCTGGCGCACCCGCTCTTGCAGGGCGAGCACCTTCACCTTCTCCTCCAGCGAGCGCTTCACGCGCTGCTCGTATCCGGAGTAGGTCTGGACCACGTACCAGCGAACCGCCATAACAAGCTCTTTACCCAACGAGGAACCCCACCAGCCGGGAGAGGCCGATATCCAACCCACCCAGGAACGCGCCGATGAGAAAGACGGTGATCAACACCACCACGGTAGAGGCCACCGTGGCGTCGCGCGTCGGCCAAGTCACGTGACCAAGCTCCGTGCGCACTTCGCGAACAAATTGCATCCAGCGACCGACCATAAGACGTCTTTGGGAAAGGGGGAGGAAGAGGATGAAGGGTGGCAGGCCAGGAGGGACTCGAACCCCCAACACCCGGATTTGGAGTCCGGTGCTCTACCAATTCGAGCTACTGGCCTATTGAAGGCTACTCAAGAGGATATCGACGGCGCGCCATCCTACTTCTTGCCTTCGCGGTGGACGATGTGTGTGCGACAGAAGGGGCAGTACTTCTTCAACTCCAGCTTGCCGCTCATGGTGCGCTTGTTCTTCGTCGTCGTGTAGTTTCGCCGTTTGCACTGGGTGCAGGCGAGGGCAATGATCTCTCTCATTCGATTATCTCCGAAACGACGCCGGCGCCGACGGTACGACCACCCTCACGGATCGCGAAGCGAAGCT
>CAZRGD010000022.1:0-15347 GCA_964599505.1 uncultured Nitrospirota bacterium
CCCTCACCACCGCCCTACGGCGCAAGAAGGGCCGCTCCCCCGACCTCCTCCACGCCCTGCGCTACGAGCGAGCCCTCGTCTACGACGCCCTCGGCCACCGCGCCCGCGCCCGCACCGACCTCGAGCGGATCTATGCCGAGGACCCGGGCTACGCGGACGTGGCCACGCGCCTGGGCGCCGATTAGCAGGATCCGCGGCATTTGCGCTTTTTTGGCCGGGGTATGCCTACGAGCGGGCCGGTGCCGCGCCTGCATACCGGACGATGGCGGGCCAGGCGCTGCGCGCCGTAGGTCTCCGATGGAGTGCGGCCGGATACGGCGTTCGCGTGGCGCCTCCCACGCCATTCGGTCTTCTCACGCCAACCCCAGCTCCGACCCGAGCACCCGGCTGACGAAGTGATCGCCGCCGGGGGGCTCCTGGGCGACGAGGGCGCGGATACGCTCCCGGGTGGCCTCCACACGGTCGGCGTGCCCGGCGGCCTGCAGGGTGTAGTTGTAGGCGTCGAGCACGTCGCGGTTGGTGATGTCGTAGCCGTACCCCTCGACGAGCCAGCGCAGGGCGGTGATGCCGGCCTCGAGGGCGAAGGTGGGGTTGGTCTCGACGAAGTCGCGCGCTGCCCGGGTGAGGGTCTGAGGGGCGCAGGGGGTGCGGTTGGCGAGGGCGATCGCCGCATCGAAGAGCTTCGCCGCCTTGGCGGCGGCGAACCACTTGCCCTCCTCCTCCGGCGTCTGCTCGACGAGGTCGGCGAGGATCTCGGCGCTCTCCTTGTCCGGGTACTTGCGCGCCACCGCCCGGAACCAGGCGAGGTAGGTGTTCGCCCGGTTGGCGCGCAGGCCGTAGCGGCGGTACGCCTCCTCGGTGCGGCCGGCGGCAAGCAGCACCTCCTCGCACACCCGGGCGACGGCGTTGCTCCCCAGGTAGGGCTCCTCACACTCCTCGGCGTAGCGGATCGCCGCGTCGATTTCCCCCCTGGCCGCGAGTGCCTTCACCCCGTACTTGTGGTAGCTCCAAAAGGGGCGCGACGTCATGGCGAGGAGGTCGAGGATCTCCTGGTTCCGGCCGGCCGCGAGCAGGGCGCTCAGACAGTTGCTCGTGCCATGGAAGAAGGCGGTGAGAGGCGCCTCCGGTTGCCACACCCGCCGGCAGCCAGGCAGAAGCCGGTCGGCCCACTGGGAGGCGACCTCCGGCGACGCGCACAGCTCCCCCCAGCAGTCGCCGAGGGCCTCGATGTAGGGGATCTCGTCCTCCTCGTAGGCCTGCCAGAGCCGCTCCAGCCAGGCGTCACGCTGCTCGTGGTCCGCCGGCGCCGCGGCGATGATGGGCACCAACGCCGCGATGGCCCGGTTGATTGCGGTGCCGATCGCGCCCGAGGAGCTGTCGACCATCTCCAGCGCCGGCGAGAGCCGCTCGAGCAAGAGGACCGCCCCCTCGGCGGCGACCTCGGGCTCCTTGCGCGCCACCCGCTTGATCTCCGAGACCGCCTCTCGGATCCGGGTGATCGCCGGCTTCGAGCGCCAGCCGAAGGCACGGGCACGGAAGTACCGCCGAAACTCCCACTTGTGGCTCCTGGGTCGCGTCATCGCGGCGCTCCTTAGCCCGCATTTCTCACCATGAATCTGCTACGAGCACACAATTACCCGAATCTGCTGGCCGTGTCCTCGTCCGCGCCCTCGACGTACCGCAAGTACGCCTGCGGGCTCGGACTTGCGGGCCGGCCAGCATCTCCGGCCACTTGCGCGCTCTCGCGACGATTCCTGGTGAAAAATGCGGGTTAGGGGGACGGATCGAAAAGGGGAAGAGCGCGTCGACCCTACCCGCACCACCCGGTTGGGGGGAAGACGCCGCTCCCGCGTGCGCGGCGGCGCGGAGACACGGAGAGGGAGGTCGGGGATGGGGCGCCGGACCGGCGGCATGGAGGTAGGAGCGAGCTCCCGCTCACGAGCCGCGCCGCTGGCGCGGCCGGCCCTTGGGGCCGGTGATCGGGGGCACGGCCCCCTCCTACCGTGGGCCGGGGCGCCGGGTTGGCGGTGGGCACGACGACGACGCCATGTATCCAACTTTCCTCCCCCTCTGCGCCTCTACCTCTCTGCGCAAAGCCCCCAACCGACGATTCCGGATTCCACGCGTCCGGTTTTCACCGAGTCACGACCGCGATATCTTCGGCCCCATGGCACGGCGACACAGTCCGGGGCGGCAGATTGCGGCACGGGTAGCCCACGAGGCCCTGGAACAGCGCGGGGTGACCGCCGCCACGCGGATTCGGCGCGTCGTCCACCTCGGGGAGGGGCTCACCTACCGCACCTGGGGGGTCGAGGTGACCTGGCCCGCGGGCGACGGCGAGCAGTATGCCGCCATGGTGGTCCGCCTGCCGCACCGCCAAGCCGCAGCGGACCAGCCCGACGGTGCCCGATGCCAGGCGGCCCTCCTCCGCCACCTCGCCACCCTCGCCCTCCCCTTCGAGGTCCCCGAAGCGATGGAGCTGATAGAGACCCGTGTCGCCGGCCGGCCAATGCTGGCGGTGGTCCAGGAGTGGATCGAGGGGATCGCCCTCGACTTCAAGCTCGAGGGCCGCCCGGGGCAGCGGCCGTGGGAGCTGGTCGCCCGGGTGGCCGCCGCCTGCCACACGATCGACCCCGAGCCCCTGCGCCCCCTCCTCCCGGGCCACCCCACCCGCCGCGATCACGCCCTCGCCGAGCTCCACGACGCCGCCCCCGAGGCGGTGGCGGAGCTCGCCCCCCTGCGGCGATGGGGGGAGGCCCACCTGCCGCCGGCCACCCCGGCGCGCCTCCTCCACGGCGACCTCCTGGGCCAGAACCTCCTCCTCCGCCTCGACCCCGACCTCCTCGCCGACCCCACCGCCCTGCCGCTCACGGTGATCGACTGGGACCTCTCCAAGATCGGTGACCCCGCCGCCGACCTCGCAATAGCCACCCGCGGCCAGCGCCGCCCCTTCGGCCACGCCGGCCTCCGGGAGCTGATAGAGGCCTACAACGGGCTCGCGCCGGAGCCGGTCGCCGAGCACGAGGTGCGCCTCCACGAGCTCTGCATCCTCGCCCGCGGCTACCGCCAGGCCCGCGACCACGGCAGCGTGCCACAGGCGGAGAATGAGCTACGACGGGTACGGAATCTCATCCCGGCCGGATGAGGCGACCACGTGCAGGGAGGACGCGGCGAGACCCGAGCGACGGCGGGGCGCAGGTAGCCGATTGGTTGTCCACGAAGCCACACGAAGTCACACGAAGGGGAGCCGCTTCGCGGTCCCTCTTCGTTTCAGGTCGGGTCATCCGGTTGCTCACTCGTATCTCTCACCTCGCCCAGCATGTTGCGGATCGCCTCGGCGGTGCGGGCCTGTTTGCGAACGAGCTCATCGAGGTTGTCGTAGAAGGTGCCATCGTAGACCCGCACACCGGCCAGACGGGCGATCTCGTAGTAGCCCATGCTGTTTCCTCCTGTATGGGGGCTATGGCCTCTACTCTCTGGGGATCACCTGCCACCCCTCCTTGTCCGCCACGGCATGGAGACGGCGGTCGGGGGTGACACAGATGGGGAGATCCACCCTGCGGAGCATCGCCTCGTCCGAGCTGTCGTCGGTGTAGTAGACGGTCGAACTGCCTGATTTGTTGGCCCGGTCGAGGAGCGGACCCACTGCCGCTACCTTTCGCTCGCCGTAGATTGGCGCACCGGTGATCCGGCCGGTATACCGGCCCGCCTCGACCTCCAGACGGGTGGCGACGATCTGGACGACCCCGAGGTGGCGGGCGATCAGCCGGATGATCGGCTCCAGGGCGGCGGAGACGAGGACCACCTCGTCGCCCTCGGCCTGGTGGTGGCGGAGGCGGTCGCAGGCGGCGCCCTCAAGGTGGCCGGTGAAGCGGTGGGCGTGGCGGGCGAGGAGCTCCTCCACCGCCGCCACCTCCACGCCGCGGAACTGGCGCGCGGCGTACTCCCGGATCGCCGTCGTCCGCCGGACCAGCCGCAGACGATAGAGGACGAACCAGAGGAGGAGCACGACGAAGGGGCGGGACCCCACGAGGCCCGCCTCCCGCGCCAGGCGAAGGAAGAGGTGCTGGCTCTGCCCGCGAAAGAGGGTGCCGTCCACGTCGAAGAGGACCAGCCGGGCCATCACGCCACCTCCTCTGGGCCGTCGTCGCCGAAGTAGCGGTCGCGTACCCGGCGGTTGAGCCTCGCCACCGCCTCCCGGTCGAGGTCGGCGGGGACCGTGAAGGGAGGATGGCAGTGGATCGCCGCACGCCGGCGGCGGGGCCAGCGGCGGTCCGGCGGGAGGATCTCGTACGCGCCGGCCACCACCACCGGTACCACCGGTACGCCGGCAGCCGCAGCAAGGCGTAGGTAGCCGGTGTGGAAGGGGCGTAGCCGGCCGCTGCGCGAGCGCGTCCCCTCGGGAAAGATCCCCACCACACTGCCGCCTTCGAGCAGGGTGAGGGTGCGCTCCCAGTAGTCGGAGCTCCCGGCCTCCACCGGGATCGCCTGGAAGGCGCGAGCGTAGTGACGGAAGAGCGGGTGGCCCTCGGTCACCTTGCGCTTCGCCCAGAAGTGGATCGGTCGCCCCACCCGATACTCGAAGAGGGTGGAGAGGAGGATGAAGTCGAGGTAGCTGGCGTGGTTGGCGATCACGATGCACGGCCCCGACCGGGGGACTGCCTCCAGACCGGTCACCGCCCCGATCCACAACCGCTCCACCAGCGGCCCGGTAAGGGCACGCAGGAGGTAGTAGGACAGGCTCCGCTTCATCGACATCTTCTCTCCCGATCGGCCGCAGCCGTGTTGCTCCCCGGCCGCCCCCTGGGTCACCAACAGCCCACCGCTCACGACTCCACCGACGTACGACGCAGGCGTAGGAGGGTACGGATGAGCCTGAGGATCTCCTCTCCGGCCACCCCCTTGGAGATAAAGGCATCCGCGCCGGCGACCGCCGCCTGCAACTCGCCTCGCCCCGCCTCCATGGCGGAGCGGACCACGACGGGCAGGGACGCCGTCGCCGGGTGGTGGCGCACCCGCACCACCAGCTCCAGGCCGGAGAGAGTGGGCAGCCCCACGTCGGTGAGGAGCAAGTCGACCCGCAGCCCATCCCGAAGCCACGCCCACGCCTCGCCGCCGTCGCCGCACACCCGGCAGTCCAACCCCGCCTCCCGCAACACCCCGAGCAGATACGCCTGGTGCAGCGGGTCATCCTCCACAATCAAGATCGTCGCCATCGCCACCTCCTTGGAAAGGGATTCCAAGAAAGAGACGGGCGACAGACACGATTTGTTGGCGCGGGCGATCCACGAAGGAGGAGGGTCGTGGAGGATAACCCGCTAGGCGGCCGGAGGGTCGTTGTCCACGAAGGGCCTTCGGCCTACACGAAGGCACACGAAGACCGCCCGCTTCGCGGGCCGGTCTTCATGAGAGATCCCCTCGCGGATCGCGTCGCCGGGCCCACGAATCACCTCCCCCTTCGTGCAGGCGCGCAGCGCCCTTCGTGTGTCTTCGTGGACAAACCCGGCTCCCACGCCAAATCGCCTTTTGTCCATGAAGGCCCTGCGGCCTACACGAAGTCCCGAAGAGCTCCTGCCCTGTGGGACGCCGGTTCTGCGCCCAGCCATTTGAGACTACCCCAGGAGCGCCAATGCCACTGGCAACGGCAAGGTCTCGGCTCCGTGGATGGTGCCGGCGTGCTTCGAGCGATTCAGAATCCGAGCGTTGGGATACTTGGCGATCTGCTTGAGCTCCTTGGGCCGGAGCTGCTCCGTCCACTTCACCTCCACCGGCCAGAAGTGGCCCTGGTCCACATAGGCCACGTCCACCTCACCCTCGGCCTTGATGTAGTAGGTGGGGTAGAGGCGCCGGTAGTGGGTCGCAACGCACGCCTCAGCCAGGCGGCCCGCGGTGGCGGGATCGGCGACGGCGGGGAGGATCTGGTCTTCATACGGTCGACCGGCGGGAAGAAGCCAGGCGCGAACGGCGTGAAAGATGAAGGGGTCGGTGAAGACCAGCTTGCGCGCCTTCTTCGGGGCAGCGGTGAGCTTGTCCTCCAGGAGGGCGGGCTGGATGAACATGGCGTCCATGGAGGCGAGCAGCGCGGCGTAGTCGGCGACGGTCTTGGGATGGTCGATGGAGAGATCCCGGGCGAGGGCATTCCAGGAGACCTGGCTGCCGAGACGGCGGATGACCGCGGTCAGCACCTCCCGCAGGTAGTGCTCCTGCCGGCCCCGTTTGAGCACGTCGCCGCGGATCCAATCGGAGTAGGTATGGAGGGTTGCCTCGGAGATGCGCCCGGTGGCGGCGAGGTCGTTGATAGCGGTGAGATAGCCGCCGTGGGCGAGGTAGCGGTCGAACTCCTCGAACAGAATATCCACCACGGCCGGGTCCATCGCGGCCGGCATCGCATTCAGGGCGGTTCCGATCTCGCCACCGCGCTTCAGGCCCACGGCCTCGCGAAAGGAGAGCGGGTAGAGATGGAAGTCCACCGCCGCCGCCGTGCCCCGGCGACCCGGCAACCGCATGCGAGCCTCCTGGATGAGTACCAGGTCGGAGCCGGTGAGCACCAGCACGCACTCCTCCAGAAGGCCCGCGTCGGCGGCGTACTTCACTGCCTTGTCCCAGTCGCGGATATAGCTCACCTCGTCGATCAGCAAGTAGGTCCGCCCGCGCGGCATCTCCTCGATCTGGGTCTGTAAGAGGTAGAGGAGGGCGTGATGGTCGTCGATCAGCTCGCCTGAAAAAAAACCAATGGCCGCGGGTGCCACGCCACGGTCCAACAGCTCACCCATCCACTGCTTGAGCAGGGTGGTCTTCCCCACCTGGCGACCGCCGCCGACGGTGTAGATGCCGGGTATGTCGGGAAGCCTGTCCAGGAGGGACGGGCGATGCACGTAGGTCTGCCGGGCCAGGAAACGAAGCTGGGGGTCCCGCTCGGCAAAGCGTTGGGGCTCTTCCAGGTGGGTGTTGTGGGGCAGGAATCGGGGATCCATGGATGACCTGTAAATTTGAACACTCGTGACTGACTATCTTTATGCACTCATCATTGTCAACTCGTCGAAGATGCGAATTGACCCACCACTGCCTACCGTGGCCTCCCCCTTCGTGTGCCTTCGTGGACAAAAAAAATCCAAGCATCATCGGACAGGCGCCGCATCCACCAAGGGGCACGACGGGTGGGTCGCTGGGTTCGTGTGCTGGTACGACGAGGTCCATCGCCACAGCGCCTTGCGGTTCGTGACCCCGGGCCAGCGCCATCGCGGCGAAGACATCGCCATCCTTGCCCAGGGTGAGACCCTCTACCAGGCGGCCAAGACCCAGCATCCCGAACGATAGTCAGGACCAACCCGGAACTGGACGCCGGTGGAAACCGTCTATTTGAACCCCGGCAAGCCCCGCAAGAAGGTGGTGGAGATCACACAAAACGCCGCGTAAAAAATGCGACATCTTCTTTGACAACGACCGTTCCCGAGGCGGCTCAACATCGCGGAGGGCAGGGAGGTTTTTTGATGCTCATGGAAGAGAGGCAAATCCTTTTGTTGATCACGAGCTCCAATTTCATGATCAACAACAAGATTTATTACGCGCAGGTAAGCGAGAAACCCCTTGAGCAACAAGAAATGACCAAACCGCTCTACAGCAACCCCGGGTCGACGTCTTTCAGGCGGGCGACGACTTCGCGGACCCGCTGGACCTGGTCGGCGGGGATGACCAGGATGGCGTCGTCGGTCTCGACGATCGCGACGCCCTCCAGGCCGACCGCGGCGATGAGTCGCTTTTCGCTTACGGCGATGCACCCCTGGCAGTCGACCAGGAGGGTGCGGCCGACGGTGACGTTGTCATGGCTGTCCGCCTCGATGACCTCGGGGAGGGCGTTCCAGCTCCCGACGTCGGACCACTCGTAGTCGCCCGGCACCACCACGACCTCGTCGGCGTGCTCCATGACGCCGTAGTCGATCGACTCCGACGGGATGCAGCGGTAGACCGAGGCGAGCGAGTCGGCCACCGGCTCACCACCCTCCCCCACCACCAGCTCCTCCATGCCGCGGGCGAGCTCGGGCATGTGGCGACTGAGCGCCTGCTGGATGGCGTCGCAGCGCCAGATGAAACAGCCGGAGTTCCAGTAGTAGCCGCCGTCGGCGAGGTAGCCCTCGGCCGTCTCCCGGTCCGGCTTCTCCACAAAGCGGTCGACCCGGAAGGCGCCGTTGCCCTCCAGGGGGGCACCGCGGTGGATGTAGCCGAAGCCGGTCTCCGGCCGCGTCGGGGGGATGCCGATGGTCACCAGGACGCCGCGCTCGGCGGCGATCCGCGCCGCCTGCTCCAGGGTGGCGCGCATCCTGGCCGGCACCCCGATACGGTGGTCCGCCGGCAGCAGCACCATCACCCGGCTCGGGTCCCCCTCCCCCACCAGGCGCGCCGCCAGGGCGACCGCCGGCGCGGTGTTGCGCCCCTCGGGCTCGCCCACCACGTGGGCGGCGTCGATCCCCGGCAGCTCCCGCCGCACCTCGTCCACGTAGTCGTGGCGGGTGATCACCCACACCCGCTCCGGCGAGATGAGGGGGCGGATGTTGGTCAACGTCTGCTGGAGGAGCGTCAGCTCACCGGTGAGACGGAGGAACTGCTTCGGCCGGTCCTGGCGCGACAGGGGCCAGAAGCGGGTCCCCTGACCACCGGCCATGATGACCGCGTGGAGCTCGGGGGTGGAGGGTGGAGAGGTGGCCATGGGCGGTTCCCAGGAAAATGGAGTCAGTCGGTGAGATCGCCTCACCACGACGCGAGCATGAGGGTAGACGGCAGGAGAGAGGTGAGACGAGCCCCCCTGCCGCTGGTGACGGAGTCGCCGCCCGTGCATGATTTGGCTGCCCGCCGTGGCCGCTCCCCTCTCTCCCGAACCCCGGCCGGAGCCTCACAGGAACGTCATGAAGATCGTCTGCCTCGGCAAGAACTACCGCGCCCACGCGGAGGAGATGGCGGAGCTCCTCGGCGACGTCACCAAGCCCCTCGTCTTTCTCAAGCCGCCCACCGCGCTGCTGCACGAGCCCGACCCGATCCTCCTGCCCGAATACTCGACCAACGTCCACCATGAGATCGAGCTGGTGGTGGAGATCGGCAGCCGGTGCAAGCAGGTGGCGGTGGAGGCGGCGTGGGAGGTGATCGCCGGCTACCGGGTCGGGCTGGATCTCACCGCCCGCGATGTCCAGCAGGAGGCGAAGCGCCACGGCTGGCCGTGGACCCTCGGCAAGGGGTTCGACACCTCCGCGCCGCTCTCCCGCCTCTACCGGCCCGACGAGGTCGACGGCGAGATCACCGACACCCGCCTGCGCCTGTGGGTAAACGGCGACCTGCGCCAGGAGGGGACCACCGCCGCCATGGAGCTCACGGTGCCGCAGGTGGTCGCCTACCTCTCCGGCTACATGACCCTGGAAGAGGGCGACCTCCTGTTCACCGGCACCCCGGCGGGCGTCGGCCCGATCCACCCGGGCGACGAGCTCCTCGCCCGCATCGACGCCCTCGGGGAGATGCGGTTTGCCGTGGCGGAGGGATAACGGCACCGGTTTCAGCTCTCTGAGGATCAGCGAAAACAAGATGTGGTATCTAACCGTAGGGTCGGCTTCAGCCGACCGACGCCGTCATCTCCAGAAGTTACGGTGCTCGGCGGGCTGAAGCCCGCCCTACGGACGGCGCCATCTCGACCTGCATTGCTATTTCCGCTGATCCTCTCTGCTCTCGGGGAGGGAAACACGGGTGAAGGCGCCACATCCTGGTAGGAGCGGGCCGTGCCCGCGATCCGCGGCCTCTGGCCGCGGCAGGCCCGAAGGGCCTGGGTCGCGGGCACGGCCCGCTCCTACCAGGAGGCTCCACGGAGACAGCCTTGATTGCCGATCGCTGAAAGCTGAAAGCTCCCCCATGTCCCCTCCCCTCCCCGCCATTCGCCCCCTGGAGGCCCACCCGGTGGAGCAGAACGGTGAGGTGCGCTACCACCTGAGCGACCCGGCCGGCTACTCGGACCACGAGGCGTGGCTCACCCCCCAGGCCCTCTTCCTCGCCGCCCAACTCGACGGACGACGGACCGCCTCCGAGGTGGCCGCCGCCCTCCAGACCCGCTTCGGCGTCGCGGTCGCCGAAGCCGAGGTGAACCAGGCAGTGGCGCAGCTCGACCAGGTCCTCTTCCTGGAGAGCGACCGGTTCCGTGCCCACCGGGAGGCGGTGGACGGTGCCTTCCACGCCGCCCCTCTGCGGCCGGCGGCCCACACCGCCGCCTACGAGCCCGACCCCGAGCGCCTGCCCGCCTACCTCGACCGCCTGTTCACCGCCGACGGCGGCCCCGGCGCCCAGCCCGATCCGCCCCACGGCACACCGCTCGCCGGGATCGTGGCGCCGCACATCGACCTCCACCGCGGTGGCCCGGTCTACGCCCACGCCTACAAGGCGCTCGCCGAGGCGGGACGACCGGAGACATGCGTCGTCCTCGGCACCTGCCACGCCGGCCTCGACCACCCCTTTGCCTGCCTCGACAAGGGGTACGACACACCGCTCGGGCCGGTGGCGGTGGACGGAGAGCTGGCGGCGGCGGTGCGCGACGCCTGCCCGTGGGCCTTTGCGGAAGCGATCGCCCACCGCCGGGAGCACGCCATCGAGTTCCAGGCCCTCTTCCTCCGCCACCTCTTCGGCGACACGGTGCGCATCCTGCCGATCCTCGTCGACGGCCTCCACGCCTGCCTCGCCACCGGCGCCGCGCCCACGGACGACGACCGGATCCCCACCCTGCTCGACACCCTCGGCGAGGCGGTGGCCCGCCTCGGTCGCACGGTGAGCCACATCGCCGCCGTCGACCTCTCCCACGTGGGGCGCCACTTCGGCGATGCCGAGCCCCTCGACACCACCCGCCTCGCGGCGGTGGAGACCAGTGACCGCACCCTCCTCGACGCCCTGCGCACCGCGCCCGCCGGTGCCTTCTACGACGCCTGGGCGGCCACCGGCGACGCCACCCGCGTCTGCGGCGCCGCGCCGCTCTATGCCTTCCGCCGCCTCACCGAGGCGAGCCCCGGCGAGCTCCTCGCCTACCGCCAGTGCCACACGCCGGAAGAGGACCTCATGGTGAGCTGTGCGGCGATGGCGTTTCCAGCGGCGTGAACCTGGCCTTGGAAAGAAGGAGAGGCCGCACCCGGCCACAAGAACAAGGTAGGAGCGAGCTCCCGCTCGCGATCCGCGCCACAGGCGCGGCCGGCCCGAAGGGCCGGGGTCGGGGGTGCAACCCCCTCCTACCGGGGGGCCGCACCCCCGGCGCCCTCTTCCCCCCGCGTCAGCAGGGGCGCCAGGTAACGCCCCGTGTACGACGCCGGGTTGGCGGCGATCTCCTCCGGGGTGCCGGTGGCGACGATCTCGCCGCCACCGTCGCCGCCCTCGGGGCCGAGGTCGATGATCGCGTCGGCGCACTTGATCACGTCAAGGTTGTGCTCGATCACCACCACCGTGTTGCCCTCTTCCACCAGCCGGTCGAGGACCGCGAGGAGCTGCTCGACGTCGGCGAAGTGCAGCCCGGTGGTGGGCTCATCGAGAATGTAGAGGGTGTGGCCGGTGGCCCGCTTGGCGAGCTCGCGGGAGAGCTTCACCCGCTGCGCCTCGCCGCCCGAGAGGGTGGTGGCGCGCTGACCGAGCTGGATGTAGCCGAGCCCCACGTCCATCAGGGTCTGGAGACGGCGGCGGATCGCCGGCACCGCGGCGAAGAAGGCGAGCCCCTCCTCCACGGTCATCGCCAGGATCTCGGCGATGCTCTTGCCCTTGTAGTGGACCTCCAGGGTCTCGCGGTTGTAGCGCAGGCCTTGGCACTGATCGCAGATGACGAAGACGTCGGGGAGGAAGTTCATCTCGATGCGGGTGACGCCGTCACCGTGGCAGCTCTCGCACCGGCCGCCCTTGACGTTGAAGGAGAAACGGCCCGGCTTGTAGCCGCGGATGCGCGCCTCCGGGACCTCGGCGAGCAACGCCCGGATGTCGGTAAAGAGGCCGGTGTAGGTGGCGGGGTTGGAGCGCGGGGTGCGGCCGATGGGGGTCTGGTCGATGGCGATCACCTTGTCCACATGCTCCAGACCGTCGATCCCGTCACACGCCCCCACCGGGTCGCTCGCCCGGTGCAGGTGGTGGGCGAGGCCGCGGTAGAGGCAGTCGTTCACCAACGACGACTTGCCCGAACCGGAGACGCCGGTGACGCAGATGAACCGGCCGAGGGGGAAGGTCGCGTCGATCGACTTGAGGTTGTGCTCCCGCGCCCCGCGCACGGTGATCGCCTCACCGCTGCCGGGCCGCCGGGTGGCGGGAACGGTGATGGCGCGGCGGCCGGTGAGGAAGGCGCCGGTGAGAGAGCGCTCGGCACCGAGGATCGCGGCCAGGTCGCCTGCCGCCACCACCTCGCCGCCGTGGACCCCGGCGCCCGGCCCCATGTCGACGACGAAGTCGGCGGCACGGATGGTCTCCTCGTCGTGCTCCACCACCACCACCGTGTTGCCGAGGTCGCGCAGGCGACAGAGGGTGGCCAGCAGCCGACCGTTGTCGCGCTGGTGCAGCCCGATGGAGGGCTCATCCAGCACGTACATCACCCCCACCAGGGCTGCGCCGATCTGGGTGGCGAGACGGATCCGCTGCCCCTCGCCACCCGACAGGGTGGCGGCGGTGCGGTCGAGGGTGAGGTAGCCGAGCCCCACCGCCCGCAAGAAGCCAAGGCGGGCGTTGATCTCCTTGAGGATCTTCTCGGCGATCTGCGCCGCCCGCGGCGGCAGCTCCAACTCCTGAAAGAGGGCGACGGCGTCGGTGATGGCGAGGCGGACCACGTCGTCGATGTTGTGGCCCGCGATCCGCACCGCCAGGGCCTCGGGACGGAGCCGCCGGCCGCCGCACGCGCCGCACGGGTGGCGCCCCATGTACCCCTCGATCTCCTCGCGCAGCCGCTCCGACTCCGCCTCGCGGTAGCGCCGCTCGAGCTGCGGGATCACCCCGGAAAAGGGGCGATGGCGCACCCGGCCGGTGTGCGCGCTTTTGACCGGCACCACCTCGGTACCGCCGCCGAACAGCAGCAGGTGGCGGATCTCCTCCGGCAGATCCTGAAAGGGGCGATCGAGGGAGAAGTCGTACCGCTTCGCCAGGGCCACCAGCCACGGACGGTAGAAGCGGGTGTGGCGGCCCGACCACGGGGCGATCGCCCCCTCCTGGAGGGTGAGGGTGGGGTCCGGGACCACCCGCTCCGGGTCGAGCTTCTGCACGAAACCGAGGCCGGAGCAGGCCACACACGCCCCCTGCGGGGCGTTGAAAGAAAAGGAGCGCGGGGTGAGCTCGGCGAAGGAGACGCCGCAGGCGAGGCAGGCGAGGCGCTCGGAGAAGACCGTGTCCGTGCCCGCCCCCACATCGTGGATGACCACGACGCCGTCGCCGAGCTCCAGGGCGGTCTCCACCGAGTCGGCGATGCGGCCGCGCGCCGACGACTTCACCACCACCCGGTCCACCACCACCTCGATGGTGTGGCGTCGCTTGCGATCCAGCGTGGGCGGCTCGCGGTCCACCAGCTCCACCACCTCGCCGTCCACCCGCGCCCGCACGTACCCCTGGCGGACCATCGCCTCGAACTCGGCCCGGTACTCCCCCTTGCGATCGCGCACCAGGGGAGAGAGGACCAGCAGCCGGCTCCCCTCCGCCTGGGCGAGGACCGCGTCGACGATCTGGGTCGGGGTCTGGGCGGTGATCGGCCGGCCGCAGGTCGGGCAGTGGGGCTCGCCGACGCGGGCAAACAGCAGCCGCAGGTAGTCGTAGATCTCGGTGACCGTGCCGACGGTGGAGCGCGGGTTGCGCGAGGTGGTTTTCTGCTCGATGGAGATCGCCGGGGAGAGCCCCTCGATCGCCTCCACCTCCGGCTTCTCCATCCGCTCCAGAAACTGGCGGGCGTAGGTGGAGAGCGACTCCACGTAGCGCCGCTGCCCCTCGGCATAGAGGGTATCGAAGGCGAGCGACGATTTGCCCGAGCCGGAGAGACCGGTGATCACCACCAGGCGGTCACGGGGGATGGTGAGGTTCACCCCTTTGAGATTGTGCTCCCGCGCCCCGCGGATATGGATGGCGTCGCTGCCCATGGGGCGCGGAGTGTAGTCCGCTTGCGGTCTGCTTCGCAGACCGCAGAAGCGGCGCTGCGCGCCGGTGGGGGGACGGGAAACCGCGCCGGGTTGTGAGTCCCCCGGTAGGAGCGAGCTCCCGCTCGCGATCCGCGCCGCAGGCGCGGCCGGCCCTTCGGGCCGGAATCGCCGGCGGGAGCCGGCTCCTACCCGAGGACCGAGGCTGTGGCACCCAGATGTTGGGGATGGTGGTAGGAGCGGCGTCCTCGCCGCGATGCGGGGCCGTAGGCCCCGCCGGCCCCCCGTTTCCAAGATGGAACCGAGGCCGCCGCGTGAACGCGGTTCCTACCGTACCAGGGGTCACGTACCCACCGCCCCGAGAGGAGGACGAAAATAGCGTCGTGGGGCTGTATCTCGCACGCACCGCTCTTGAAGGCGGTGAGGACGATCATCGCCGGTCGTGGAGCCATTCGTGCATCACCGCCCGATCGGCGACGTCGGCACCGTCGGGCAGACCACCATCGACGATGAGCCAATGGATCGATTTTACTGCCCCACCATGCGACACCTCATCGACCGCAAGTTGGACTCGCAGCGCCGCCTCCAGCAACACGCGCACGGGCAGACGTAACTTGGCCGCCCGCTTCTCCGTGGCGATCCACAGCTCGTCCGATAGCTCAATGGTGACTCGCATACAGAAAAACATACCACTGGTTCTTGGAGATCTACCCGCCCCCCGGGGAAATGATCGCCGAGAGCCGAAGGCTCTCAGCGCGACACCGCGTCCACCCCGTCCGGGGCAGGGGGGCCGAGGATGCGGATCACCACATGCGAGGGGACGCAGACGATGGTCTCGCCGGCGCGCCCCTTGGCCCCCATGCGGACGCACACCTTGTGGCGGCACGGGGCGTCCACCACCCGCACCTTGCCCTCCGCCACCCGCAGGTGGAGCGGGCCGAGGCGGCCGTCCACGGTGGTCTCACCAGGCCGGTTCAGCGGCAGTCGGAGGACCACCCGCCGATCAAGGCTGACCTCGGCGACGGAGCCCCGGCCCGCGTGGGTGGCGAGGTAGAGCTGGCCGACGACCGCCGCGGCGAGGATCAGGCCGATGAGCAGCCAGTCCGCCGGCCGGGTGGCAACGACCCAGCCGCGCCACCCCTTCACACCCCTTCCTCCCCATCGCCCGACCGCGGCCACGCGCCCCCCGGGTGAAACAGCCAGAGGACCTGTCTCGTATACACCTCTCCCAGCCCACGAGACTCCTGAGCA
>CAZRGD010000023.1:0-15286 GCA_964599505.1 uncultured Nitrospirota bacterium
GTGGGGGATGAGGGAGGGGTCAGCCCTACGGGCGGACGATTATTGAGAGGGATGCAGCGCCGGGACAATCACAACTTCCGGCCGCAGGCCGGCACCTCCCCCTCATCCCTCAACCCCCACCCCTCAATCCCGGCGCCCGAAGGGCGCCTCACCCCTCATACGCCTGCAGAACCTCGTCCGGGATGTCCTCGTTGGAGTAGACCTCGTTGACGTCGTCGCAGTCGTCGAGGGCATCGAAGAGCCTGAGGAGCGCGGTGCCGGTCTTCTCGTCCACCGGCACCCGGGTCTTCGGGACCATGGCGACGGCCGCCTCCTGGGCGGTGAAGCCCGCCGCCTCCAATGCCTCCTTCACCGTCTCCACCTCCCCCGGGACGGTGAGGACTTCCATCGACTCGCCCTCCTCGACGACGTCCTCGGCGCCCGCCTCCAGGGCCGCCTCCATCAAGGCGTCCGCATCCACCTGATCGCCGGCGAAGGTAATGACGCCGCGCCGATCAAAGAGGTACGAGACCGAGCCGCTCTCCCCGAGGTTGCCGTTGTAGCGGGTAAGGATGTGGCGGATCTCGGCAACCGTGCGGTTGCGATTGTCGGTGAGGATCTCCAGAAGGATTGCGACCCCGCCGGGGCCGAACGCCTCATAGTTCACCTCCTCGTACATCACCCCCTCCAACTCACCGGTCCCCTTTTTGATCGCCCGGGTGATGTTGTCCGCCGGCATGTTCGCCGACTTCGCCTTCAAGAGGATCGTACGCAGCCGTGGGTTGGCGCCGGGGTCGCCGCCGCCGATGCGTGCCGCCACCGAGATCTCCCGGATGATCTTGGTGAAGACCTTGCCGCGCTTGGAGTCGATTGCCGCCTTTTTGTGCTTCGTGGTTGCCCACTTGGAATGGCCGGACATAACAAACCTCGTCGAGTCAGAGAGTGCGGAAACCGCGCGCCATACCACCATTCACGGTGGCGAGGCAGGAGCAAAACGCTACATGCCGCGCCGTGGGCGGCGCAAGGTGACGAGCGGTAGCCATCATCGTCGGCTGCCTTTTCAGGACAAAACCACGAAGCCCACGAAGAGCACGAAGGAGTGGAATCTTTGGTAGCGGCCCACGGAGACCATACCACGGGGATCCCACGTGCCTTCTCCCGCCGCCCATTGGTGACCTTCGTGGGCTTCGTGGTTTGCCCCCGGCATCGCTTCACAACTTCCGCGGCACCGTGATAAATTGCGCGACTCCCCTTTAGGGGAAATCTCGAGTGTCCCAACGACGCAGGTGGACGGTCTCCGACCTCCCCTGGGGCACTTCAGCCTAACCCGCGTCACCGAGGATTGATCAATGTCGATTTTGACCCTGCGCGAGCTGCTCGAAGCAGGCGCTCACTTCGGCCACCAGACGAACCGGTGGAACCCGAAGATGCGCCCCTTCATTTTTGGTGCCCGGAACGGCATCTACATCATCGATCTTCAGCAGACCCTGAAACGGGCGCGGGATGTGTACACGCAGGTGGCGCAGATGGCGGCGGCCGGCAAGGTCGTCCTGTTCGTGGGGACCAAGCGGCAGGGCCAGGAGGTCATCAAGCAAGAGGCCAATCGCTGCGGCATGCCGTACGTGAACCACCGCTGGCTCGGCGGTACCCTCACCAACTTCCAGACGGTGAAGAAGTCGATCGCCAAGCTGAAGGGGTTCGAGGAGATGAAGGAGGACGGCACCTTCGACCTCCTGCACAAGAAGGAGACGGTGCGCATCGAGAAGCAGCGCATCAAGCTCGACCGCGCCCTCGGCGGCCTGAAGAACATGAGCCGCCTGCCCGACGCCGTCTTCATCGTCGACACGGTGCGCGAGTCGATCGCGGTGGCCGAGGTGAACAAGCTGAAGATCCCGGTGATCGCGATGGTCGACACCAACAGCGATCCCACCAAGGTGGAGATCCCCATCCCGGCCAACGACGACGCGGTGCGCTCTATCCAGCTCGTCACCCGGTTGATCGCCGACGCGGTCCTCGCCGGCAATCCGAACGCCGCCCAGCTCCTCGGCGCCGAGCCCGAGCCGGTGGACATCGCCGCCACCGCCCTGGCCGCCACCGAGCCGGTGATTGACGAGTCGGTGGTGGAGCCGACCTCCGAGCCGGCCGCCGCCGAGCCGATGGTAGAGGCGACGCCCGAGGCGGCCGCCACCGAGGAGGTGCCCGCCACCCCTGCCGCTGCTGCCGCCCCCGAGGCGACGCCGGCGGTCGAGGCACCGGCGGAAGCCGTCCCCGACAACGAGGCGTAGCCCGACCCCGTACCCCGTTCGCGGGGCGGCGCGTTCACGCGCCGCCCCGCGAACATATCGACCTTTCTGACCTCACCACACTACAGGTATCACCATGCCGATCACCGCAAGCCAGGTAAAAGAGCTCCGGACCCAAACGGGCGCCGGAATGATGGACTGCAAAAAGGCGCTCCAGGAGACCGACGGCGACATCGCCAAGGCCGTCGACTTCCTCCGTGAGAAGGGGCTCGCCGCTGCCTCCAAGAAGGCGGGGAGAATCGCTGCCGAGGGCGCGGTGGTCGCCGCCCAGAGCGCGGACGGCACCGCCGGCTGCATCGTCGAGGTGAACTCCGAGACCGACTTCGTGGCCAAGAATGACATCTTCCGCACCTTTGCCGCGTCGGTCGCGGAGCACATCCTCGCCAACGATCCGGCCGACGTGGACGTGCTCCTCGCCCAGCCGATGGAAGACGGCCGGCCGGTCTCCGAGCACGTCAAGGAGCAGATCGCGACTATCGGCGAGAACCTCGCCGTCCGCCGTTTCGCCCGCTTCGGCGGCGGCGGCAAGGTGGCCACCACCTACATCCACATGCAGGGCAAGATCGGCGTCCTGGTGGAGATGGAGGGTGACGGTGCGGTGCAGGCGGCGGAGGTGGGGCGTGACATCGCCATGCACATCGCCGCCAGCAACCCCCTGTCGCTCCAGCGCACCGATCTACCGGAGGCGGAGGTAGACCACGAGCGGCAGATCTTCGCCGCCCAGGCCAAGGAGAGCGGCAAGCCGGAGAAGATCATCGACAAGATCGTCACCGGCCGACTGGAGAAGTTCTTCGCGGAGAACTGCCTCCTGGAGCAGCCCTTCGTAAAGGACACAGACCTCACCGTGGCCCAGCTCCTGGCCAACAAGGCGAAGGAGCTCGGCGGCCCGATCACCCTCACCCGCTTCGTCCGCTTCGAGCTCGGCGAGGGGCTGGAGAAGCGCAACGAGGACTTCGCCGCCGAGGTCGCCGCGCAGCTCGGGTAGGGGGCTCGGCAAGGGGTCCGACGGGTCAAAACCACGAAGGGCACGAAGGGGAGGTAACGAGTGCCGTGGAGTCAACAGCGCGCTGCGGGCTGCCTGGGTGGCGAGTGGGGCGGTAACGCAGAGGCGCAGAACGGTCTGCATTGGCGGCCCCCTTCGGGGTGGTGAGCGGTCCTCCTCCGGCGCTGCCTCGTGCGAGAGAGGGGGGCGCTCGGGCCACGGCCTTCGGGGCCGTGAGGGGGTGTGGGCACCGCAACGACAGCGCTATGTCTTCCCGATTCCCTCCCTCTGCGTCTCTGCGCACCTCTGCGCGAGACCCTCAACCGACGATGATGGGCGGCCCCCCGCACCCTTGCAGCCCCTCGGGGTGTCGGGCGAGGATAGGTGCCGCTGCGAAGTAGCCCTGCGTGCGCACGGTCGCCGTGGACAGCCGGTCAGGAGGGATGTGGTGGCCCCAAAAACGTACCAACGTCTGCTGCTCAAGTTGAGCGGTGAGGCGCTCATGGGGCCGCGCGAGTACGGCGTCGACCCGGAGACGGTGGCGGCGATCGCCAGCGAGCTCGCCGAGATCCACGCCACCGGTCTGGAGCTCGCCCTGGTGATCGGCGGCGGCAACATCTTCCGCGGTGTGTCCGCCTCGGCGCGCGGCATGGAGCGGACCTCCGCCGACGCCATGGGGATGCTGGCGACGGTGATGAACGCCCTGGCGATGCAGAGCGCCCTGGAGAACCACGACGTCCCGACCCGGGTACAGACGGCGATCCCGATGCAATCCCTGGCCGAGCCGTACATCCGACGCAAGGCGATGCGCCACATGGAGAAGGGGCGGGTGGTGATCTTCGCCGCCGGCACCGGCAACCCGTACTTCACCACCGATACCGCCGCCACCCTGCGCGCCATGGAGATCGGCGCCGATGCGATCTTCAAGGCGACCAAGGTGCCGGGGGTCTTCGACAAAGACCCGGCGATCCACCCGGACGCGGTGCGCTACGATGCCATCTCCTACAAAGAGGTCCTGTCCAAAGGGCTGCGGGTGATGGACTCCACCGCGATCGCCATGTGTATGGAAAACAGCTTGCCCCTGGTGGTCTTCGACATGACCGTTCCCGGCAACCTGGTGCGTGCGTGTGGCGGCGAGCCCATCGGCACCACGGTGCAGATGGAGGTGTGAACGATGGCCGACGAGACGTATGAGATGGCGGAGATGGAGATGGATGATGCCCTCACCGCCTTGAAGAGGAGCTTCGGCGGTCTGCGCACCGGGCGCGCCTCGACCCACCTCCTCGATTCGATCCAGGTCTCCTTCTACGGCGGCCTGTCACCGCTCAACCAGATGGCCACCGTCTCCACCCCGGAGCCGCGGCTGATCGTCATCCAGCCGTGGGACAAGTCGTCGATGGCGGCGATCGAAAAGGCGATCCTCGCCTCCGATCTCGGCATCAACCCGAGCAACGACGGCAACGTCATCCGCCTGCCGGTGCCGCAGCTCAACGAGGAGCGACGGCGGGAGATGGTCAAGCTCGCCCACAAGGAGGCGGAGCAGTGTCGGGTGGAGATCCGCCGCCACCGTCGTGAGGCGAACGACGCCTACAAGAAGCAGGAGAAGGCGAAGGAGATCGCCGAGGATCAGCTCCACGACCGCATCGACGCGATTCAGAGCCTCACCGACGGCAAGATCAAGGAGATCGACACCCTGCTCGCGGCGAAAGAGGAGGAGATCCTCACGGTGTAGCCCGGACAACGCCACCGCGAGGAGAAGATCGTCTGGGGCTGGACAGCCCACACGGTCTAAGGGCCGGCGAAAAAATAACTTCCGGTTTTCGCGCCGAGATTGGCGTCGGATTGGGTCGCGACGATTGAGCGAAACCGCAAGCGTAGCCGGGCTACGGTGAGGATTTCGCGATTGAGAAACGACCGAAGACGGCGTGAAGATGGGATGTGAAAACTGGAAGTTATTTTTTCGCCGGCCCTAAGGTGACCGCCCGACCTCCACGGGGAATGAAGCCAGCCGGACCTGTGGGGGCTGGCGAGGGGGGCGCGTGGCGTCCCCCTCCATAAACGGACACGACGGTGGCGACGCGACGATCACGGCAGGCGGCTCGGGAGGGACCGCGGCGGTACGCGGTCGCGTACGCGGTCGCGACCGTGGTCGCGATCCTCTTCCTGGCGGTGGCGCCGGCGGCCGGCCAGGAGATCGGCATCCTGCGGTCGATGCAGGCGGACGCCTTCGAGGAGGCGGTTACCGCCTTCAAGGCCGGCCTCCTCCGGGACTTTCCCGACGCCACCTTCACCGATCTGGGGGTCGTGGTTCCTGGGTGGCAGCGCCATCTCTCCCACTTCCATGGCGCGGCCTTTCTGGCAGTGGGTTCTAACGCCCTGGCCAGCCTCCTGAACATCGGCGACGACCGCCCGATCGGCTTCACCATGGTCCTCCACCCGCGCCTGCCCACCGGCAGGAGAGTGGCCGGCGGGGCCATGGTGGCGGCGATCGGCGAGGAGGTAGCGCTGATCCATCTCTGCCTGCCGGAGATCACCCGGATGGCGGGACTGGTCCTCCTCGGCGAGCCCCACGATTGGGCCATGCGAGCGGCGGGCGCCGCCCGCAGCGCCGGGCTCAACTGGCGCTCGGTGAAGGTGGAGACGATCGACGCCCTTCCCAGGGCAGTGCACCAGGCGACCCCCTTCGACCTCCTCCTCCTCCCGCCGGAGCCGGCGCTCCTCACCCCACGCGCCTTTCGTGTCCTGGTGCGTCTGGCACGCCGTGAGGCGTTTGGCCTGGCGGCGCCGTCGACCCCCTTCGTGCGCGCCGGCGCCGCCGCCGCGGTGGAGGTGAGCTGGGCCGAGTCGGGCCGCCTGGCGGCGACCCAGATGGTGCACCTGCTGCGCAACGAGCGACCCGTGGCCGCGATCCTCCACCCGCGCCCCACCCGCCTCTGGCTCCACCAACAACGGCTCCACGACCTCCGCTGGGCGCCGCAACCGGGCCCACGGAGCCCCCTGATCCACCTATGGGAGGGTCGGTGATGGCCGGCGCCGAGTCTCGTCCATCCCGCCTCGCGGCCCGCCTGCGCCGTATCGGCCTGGGGACCAAGGCGAGCCTCGCCGTCTGCCTCACGGTGACCCTGCTCCTCGCCATTTTCACCTCCATCCTCCTGCACCACGACCGCCACCTTCTGGAGACGGAGCTGGCGGAGAAGGTACGGATCCTCGCCCTCGGTGTCGCCCGCGCCGCCGAGCTCGGCCTGCTCACCGACAACCTCGGGCTACAACGGGAGGGGGCGCACACTGCCACCATCGATCCGGACTTCCTGGCGGTACAGATTTTCGACCGCCACGGCGTGCCGACGATCTCCGAGCTCCGGCCCGGGGCAGCTACAAGGCTCACTGCCCTGAAGATTGAGCTGACCGACCGCCTCCCGCCCGGCCATCGGGTGTGGCTGCCACATCTGAAGGACCCGAGCGTCGTCGGCTACCGGGTCGAGGTCCCCCTCTCTACCGGCGCCGACAATGAGGCGCTCCTCCTCGACCCGGAGGCGGCGGCCCCCACGGAGAGTGGTGGCGCGGTGCAGGTGTGGCTCAGCGCCGCGCGCATCGACGCGACCTTCGCCCTGGCCCGCCACCGCCTCGTGGCCGCCACCCTGATCGTCCTGGTGGCGGTGTGGCTCCTCACCATCCTCGGCATCCGGCGGCTGTTGCGACCGATCCGAACCCTGGTGGAGGCGATGGCGCGGGTCGGCCGGGGCGAGCAGATCCCCTTCCTGGAGGCGGTCTCCCGTGACGAGATCGGCCTCCTCACCCGCCGTTTCAACACCATGGCCACCCGCCTCGTGGAGTACCGAAGCGCCACCACCGCCACCCGCGAGGAGCTGGAGCGACGGGTTCGGGAGCGAACCGCCGATCTGGCTCTGCAGCGCGACCGTGCCCAGGAGGCGGTCCGCGCACGCACGGTCTTCCTCGCCAACACCTCCCACGAGCTGATCACCCCCCTGAACGCGATTCTCGGCTTCACCGAGCTGATCCAGACGGAGAGCGGCCAACTGCCCCCAGGGGTGCGCCGCGACCTCGGCCGGGTCCACCGAAGTGCAACCCACCTCCAGGGGCTCATCCAGCAGCTCCTCGACTACTCGCGCATGGGGGCGAGCCGCCTCACCCTCGTGCGCAGGAAGGTGGAGGTGGCGGTGCTCCTCGACGACTGCCTCACCTCCACCGTCTTGTTGAGTAAAAAGGAGGGAGTCGCCCTGGAGCGGGACATCCCCGCCACCCTGCCAACGGTGGAGGGCGATCCCGCACGCCTGCGCCAGGCCTTCCTCAACCTCCTGGCGAACGCAGTGAAGTTCACCGACCGCGGCCACATCACCGTCCGCGCCCGTGCCACGGACGACCGGCTGATCATCGAGGTGGAGGACACCGGGATCGGCATCGCCGCGGCCAACCGGGACAAGGTCTTCACCGCCTTTGCCCAGGTGGACGACGTCCTGGCGCGCCACTACGGAGGGCTCGGCCTGGGCCTGCCGATCACCAAAGAGATCGTCGAGCTGCACGGCGGCACCCTCGATTTCACCTCCACTCCAGGAACGGGAAGTTGTTTCACCATCACCCTGCCCCTGCACCAGCGACCTGACGACAGCGACCCCGCTACCACCGAAGGAACGTAATTCATGATTCGCACTCTGCTCTCCGCCCTCCTCTTGTTGTTGCCTCCATCGATCGCCGCCGCCGACAGCGCGCCGGCGAGCCCCGAGGCCCTGCTGCTCACCCCGATGCCCGAGGTCTTCACCGCCAACCGGTTCAAGCAGCAGGTGAACCACGCCGCCTCGGCGGTAACCGTAATCACCGCCGAGGAGATGGCCCTCTACGGCCTCAACAGCCTCGCGGACGTTTTGCGTTACGCGGTGGGGGTGAACGTGGCGGCGACCACCGCCTCGTCGGCCATCGTCGGGATCCGCGGCTCGAGCAACGACCTGTCGCACAAGATCCTGGTGATGGTCGACGGTCGATCGGTCTACTACGACTTCTACGGTCACTACTGGTGGCAGAGCCTGCCGGTGCCCCTGGAAGAGATCCGCCAGGTCGAGATCATCCGCGGCCCGGGGGCGTCGCTCTATGGCGCCAATGCGTTTGACGGCGTCATCCACATCCTCACCAAGCGCCCTGGCGAGCTCTCCCGCGCCACCGGTGTTGCCGCCTACTCCAATCGCTCCACCACCCGCACCGCGGCGATCGCCAGCTACGCCAACGAACGGATGGGGGTGAAGCTCTCCGGCGAGCTCACCGAGCTCCCGGCGTGGCGCGATCGCGACCTCACCTCGGGACGGGCGAAGCGGTTCAACCTTTACGCCGAGCGGATCATCGACGGCGACGGCCTGATCAGCGTCGCTGCCGGCCGTACCCGATTGGACAACGAGTTCGTCTCCGAGTTCGTCCCCGACCGACTCAACAACGGCCTGCGCGTCGACTACGTCCAGACAACCTTCCGCCTCGGCGGCCTCACCCTCCAGGGGTTCATCACCGATATCGAGCTGCGCGACCGCTCCCAGTTCAACCAGGAGTTCGACCCCCGGAACCAGCCTGACTTCCAGCCGATCGATGCCGACTCCACCACCTACGACGTGGAGCTGAGCTACCAGCGTGACCTCGGCCGCCACCACCTTGTGGGCGGCGCCACCTTCCGGCGCAACGAGGTGGAGAGCAGCCTCTTCGTGGACAAGGAGCCCCTCCTCGACCTCCGGCGCAATGAGGACCTCTCCGCCGTCTACCTGCAGGACAGCTTTCCCCTCGCCGAGCCCGTGGAGGTGGTCGCGGGGCTACGGTTCGACCGCCATCCGCTCACCGACAACCACCTCTCACCGCGCCTCGCCCTCCTCGTCTACCCGGCCCCGGGCCACACGGTGCGCCTCTCCTACGCCCGTGCCTTCCGCAATCCGAGCTTCGTGGAGAGCTACATCGGCAACGGCAACACCTCCGGATTTCAGGTCGACGCGGGGCTCGCCACCAAGGAGCCAAGGCTGCGCCCCGACCTCAACGAGGAACCGGAGGCCGAGGGGCTGACCTCGTGGGAGGTGGGCTACCGCGGCATCCTCGGACCGCGTCTGTCGTTCAACGCGGAGCTTTACTACAACCTCCTCTCACACCTGATGGAGCCGCGCGAACGGCTCAACGAGGAAGGCAACACGATCATCCTCATCCGCAACTTCGCCCACGGCCGCGCCTGGGGTGCGGAGACGGAGGGAGAGCTGGCGCTCACCCGGCGCCTGGGGCTCTTTGCCAACGCCACCTATCAGCGCATCTCCTTCGATGATCAGGCCGATCCGGCCGCCGGCTACGGCCCGTCGAGCTTCCTCGATGACGGCGCACCCCGCTGGCTCGGAAACCTCGGGGTGCGCTACCGCCGCCAGACCGGCATCTTCGCCACCGCCACCCTCCACCGCACCGGCAGCTACCGCACCTTCCCCCTGCGCATCCGCGGTCTCGCAGTGGACCCGCGCCTGGCGGCGGCGGCGAGCCTGGCCCAGCCGCAGGAGGTCGACGCCTACACCGTCTTCAACACCACCCTCGGCTGGCACGCCCACAACGGCGTCACGGTCACCGTCGCCGTCACCAACCTGTTCGGCAACGACCACTTCGAATTCCCCGCCAACAACCACCGGTACGAGACGGCGCTTGCGTCGACGCCCCTCCAGCCGCCGCCCGAGGGTCAGGCGGCGGAGGCGGTGGGGCGGGAGGTGACGGTGAAGGTGCAGTACGACTTCTAGCCCGGTGCGCCGCCCTTCAGTTGGCGCACCCTACGCACTTCGAACCGCCGGAACACGAAAACACGAAAGGGGAAAAGCACGAAAACACGCTTAAAAACCCTTTCGTGTTTTCGTGTTCCGCTTGGCAGCGGTCGTTGAGGGTAGTTGAGCTGAGGGGATAGGCGTATCACCCGAAGAGGTCGCAGAAGATCGTGTCCGAGAAAAGCCAGCCGTCGACGGTGAGCCTCCACCCCGCCGGGGTCTCCACGACCCAGCCGCGCTCCCGGTAGGGGACGAGACGATCCTCTAGCCAGCTCACCGCGCCGTCGCCAACGCGAGCGGCCAGCGCGCTCCGCGCCACACCCTCGGCGAGGCGCAGGCGGAGCATGGTCCACTCACCGCGGGCGGTGGGGCCGGTGATCGTCTCGCGGGTGGCGACGCCGTCGGAGCCGCCCGCGATCGCAGCGAGGTAGCGGTCGAGGTCGGTCTCGTTCGCCCACCGCTCCCAGCAGTCGCTGCCCGGAAGCAAGCGCATACCGTGCGCCCCGAGACCGGCGGCGAGGCACGGGTCGCACCGCCAGTAGCCGAGGTTGTGGCGCGATGCGGCCCCGGGGCGGGCGAAGTTGGAGATCTCGTACGCCGCAAGCCCCGCCTCGGCCGCACACCGGTGCAGAGTTCGGTACTGCTCCGCCACCGACGCCTCGGGCGGCAGGGACAGCCGGCCGGCGCGCACCCGGCGCGCCATGGGGACCGTCTCTTCCAGGTGGAGGAGGTACGCGGAGAGGTGGCCCACGCCGGTGGCAACCGCCGCCGCCACGTTGGCCGCGACCTGGGCCGCGTCCTGGCCGGGTAGGCCGATCATGAGGTCGAGGGAGAGGTTGTCGATTCGCGCCGCGGCCGCCGCCTCCACCGTGCGGTAGATCTCCGCCACCGTGTGGCGACGGCCGAGGCGAGTGAGCTCCACGTCACTGAAGGACTGGGCGCCGATGGAGAGGCGGTTGACCCCGGCGGCGGCGACCTCGCGGACCAAAGCGGTGGCACCGTCGCCTGGGTTCATCTCCACCGTCACCTCGGCGTCGGGGGCGACGTCGAAGAGGGTGCGCACCTCGTCGAGGAGGCGGCAGAGGTAGACCGGTTTCACCGCCGAGGGGGTGCCGCCGCCAAGGTAGAGCGTGGCCAGAGGACCCGGGTCCGTGGCCGCGAGCTGCCGGAGCTGCCCGTGGAGGGCGTCGAAGTAGGTGGCCACCCGCCCGCCATCCCCGAGGGGGATCACGGTGAAGTCGCAATAGGGGCAGCGGGTGCGACAAAAGGGGAGGTGAATGTAGAGCCCGGTGGGTGGCATGGGAGGAGGGTACGGCAGACGCCCCCACAGATGATCTGCCGTGCCGCCAGTGTCGGCGCCGCGCAGCGGCGCCTCGTCGGCCGCCGAAGGCGACCGACCCGTTGACAGCCAGGCAGGCCGCTCCGTAGCGTGTCCGGACAATGGGCGGCGTCGACAGCTTTCTCGCCGGCCTGGGACCGGCGCGGATGGTCTTCGACCTCGACGCCTTTGCCCGACTGCTGCGCACCTTGGGCTCTCCCCAGACCACCTTTCCCGCCCTCCATGTGGCCGGGACCAACGGCAAGGGATCGGTGTGCGCGATGGCGGAGGCGGTCTTGCGCGCCCACGGCGAGCGCACCGGCCTCTACACCTCGCCGCATCTCGACCATCCGCGGGAACGGATCGCGATCAACGGCGAGGCGGTGGGGCTGGATCGGTTCGAGGAGGCGGTGGTGGAGTTGCGCGATCGCCTCGCTGTTCATGCGCCGGCGGTGGGCTATTCCTACTTCGACTTTCTCACCGCCCTCGCCTTCACCCTGTTCGCCGCCGAGCGAGTCTCCGCGGCGGTAGTAGAGACTGGGCTCGGTGGTCGCCTCGACTCGACCCGCCTGTGTCGACCGCGGGTGAGCTGCATCACCCCGATCGACTACGACCACACGGCGCTCCTCGGTGACACCCTGGTGGCGATTGGGCGCGAGAAGGCGGGGATCCTCCAGCCCAGCACGGTCTGCGTGGTGGCACCGCAGGCGACGGCGGTGTCGTCAGTCCTGGAGGAGGTAGCTGGTGAGCGCGGCTGCAAGTTGCTCCACTTCGGCATTGATTTCGACGGCGAGGCAGTGGCGGCCGGACGGTGGCGCTACCGCTCTTTGCACGGCACCACCATGGAGCTGCCGGCACCGTTGGCGGGCGCCCACCAGGTGGTCAATGGGGGGTGCGCCCTGGCGAGCGCGGAGGCATTTCTCGGCAGACCCCTCGACCAGGAACGGACTGCCGCGGCCCTCACCGCCCTGCGCTGGCCCGGTCGCCTCGAATGGATCGGCGGTGCGCTCCTCGACGGCGCCCACAACCCGGCCGGGGCACGCGCCCTCGGCGCATATCTTCGCGAGCAGGAGCGACCGATCTGTCTAGTGTGGGGAATGCTCCGGGACAAGGACGCGGCCGGTTTTCTCTCCGCCCTCGGGATGACTCCGGAGGCGGTGGTCCTGCCGCACCTTGCCGATCCGCGAGCCCGCGAGCCCGAGACGCTGCAGCCACTCTTGCCCGTGACGGTACCGCAGCGGGTGGTGGACTCGGTGGCCGAGGCGCTCGCGGTAACCGGCGGCAACGGCGGTGGCACCCTCTGCGTCAGCGGCTCCCTCACCCTGGTGGCGGAGGCACGCCGTCGGCTGCTCGCCGCCCCGGCGCCCACTCGGTGATGCGCAACGTGGCGACGCGGTGGCTCACCGCCTGTCTGATCGTCATCCTCGGGATTGCCACCGTCGCGACGGCGGCCGACAAGCGCGAGGCAGAGCAGCAGGGGCGACTACGAGAGGCACGCGAGCGGCTCATCCCGGAGGCTGAGGAGGCATCACCGCCCGGCACGCCGGCCATCGAGATCGAGGGCAATGAACCGCTGTCTCGCTTCCTCCAGACCCCCCTCGGAGTGCTCGCGCCGCACGAGACCGTGGCAATCGGCACGGTGAGCCTGGAGGCGGATCAACTGACCCACGAGAGCGAGGGGCTGTTTCGCGCTCGCGGCCACGTGCGCCTCCACTACCGCGACACCACGGTGGAGGCCAATGAGCTCACCTTCAACGAGCCGATGGGGGAGATCCGGGCGGTCGGCAGGCTGACCATCCGGCGCGGTGGTGCGGTCTTCAAGAGCCGCGACGTGGTCCTCAACCTGAAGAGCGAGCTCGGCACCCTCGGCGCCACCCACGTCTACCTCAAAGGGCGCCACTTCTACGTGGATGCCGCCCACCTGGAGAAGACCGGTCCGACCACCTACAAGGTCGACCGGGGACGGTTCTCCGCCTGTGTGCCGACGAACCGGACGTGGGAGTTCCGCTCGAAGCGAATGACTATAGACACCGCCGGTAAGCTGAAGACCCACCACGTCCTCTTCTACTGGCGCGGGGTACCGATTCTCTACCTGCCGTACCTGGAGCAGAACATCAGCGCCCCACGCGCCTCGGGGCTTCTCCTCTCCCAGCCGGAGACGAGCAGCCGCTACGGCTTCACCCTCGACAACGCCTACTACTGGGTGATCAACGATTCGATGGACGCCACCCTCCGGTTCGACATCAAGGGGAGCCAGGGGTTCGGCGTCGGCGGCGAGTTTCGCTACGCCGCGGGTCCCGAAAGCGAGGGGGAGATCAAGGTGTACCGGCTACAGGACAACTCGGGGGTCTCGTACGAGGGGCACGCCGACATCCGCCACCACATCTCCGATCGAACCCGCGCGCGTCTCAACCTCCACTACATCGACGAGACCGATGCGGAGAGCCTGCGCGGCTTCTCCAGCTCGACCGCCACGCGGGTGACCCGCAACCTGGTCTCCGACGCGTTCATCAGCCAGCGCTCGGACACCATGGTTGGCACCGCCAACCTGCGCCTCTTTCAAGACCTCGTCGACCACGAGGGGACCCAATTTCAGCGCCTCCCCGACCTCAGGCTGGAGATGCCCCTGCGGCCGATCCTCTCCCGCCGGCTCCTGTGGCGCAACGAGGTCCACGCCACCAACTTCTGGCGCGACCAGGGGAGCCACGGCTGGCGCATCGACATGCGGAGCGCCCTGCGCCGCGACCTCCACCCGCGGCCGGGGATCGACCTGTACGGTGAGACCGGGTTGGAAGAGGCGATCTACACCTTCAGCGAGATCGAGGAGGATCGGGACAACCACAACCGGTCCCTCCTCGACGCCCGGCTCGGTGCCCGTGGCCGTCTCTACCGCACCTACGGCAACCTCGACCACGTAGTGGAACCGCGCCTAGAGTACTTTGGACGGGTGGGCGGAAAACTGGAGAACGTCCCGCAGATCGACCGCGTCGACCGCCGCGGCCGCGCAAGCCAGGTCACCATGCTATTGACCCAACACTTGCGCGACCATGCCACCGGCTTCGACCTGGCGACCCTGCGCACCGGCACGGGGATCAACCTCCGCGACGATAACCTCGACCCGGTTGATGAATCCATCGACACCTTCGGTGAGCTCACGGTGCGCTCGCACCGGGGCCTCGCGCTCGATTTGGAGAGCCACTGGCGCACCGATCCTGGCCACCACCGAGTAAGCGGCATGAACCTGTCGTACATCAAGGACCGCAACTGGTTCCTTCGCGGCGGGCTACGTTGGCTCGCCACCGATCGCCAATTTGCCACCGCCGCCGGCGGCATTCGCCTCTCACCCCGCTGGGCGGTCGCCACGGAACAATGGTACGACCTCAACGACGGAGAGCTCTCCGAGTCGAGCCTCAGCGTCGACCGCACCGGCCAGTGTTACGGCCTCACCCTCGAGCTCCACTTTTTCCAGCGCGCCGCCACCGATACCACGGTCTCGAACGAGTATCGGCTCCTCGGCAAGCTGCGCCTCCTCAACGTCGGCTCCGTCGCCACCCCCTCCCTGTCGATTGAGCGCGGCACCTCCTCCGTCAGCCGCCCGGCCGGGCCGACGAGTGCCGCGCCACCGCCCAACTCCAGTGTCGGCGAGACGAGCCGCTCCGTCGACCCCACCCAGGCGATCCGAAGCTTGGTGCGCGGGAACTTCCTGTAACCGAGGAACGCCGTAACCCACGCACGTCGCGACACCTCCGCAGCAACAAACAAAAAGGCGCTGTCGCCGTTTGGTGTTGGTTAGGAGCTTCGATACTCGAAGGGTCGTGTTGCGACACGGACGTGCAGTCTGTAACTCTTTAGGCACAAAGGGTTAGGCAACAGCAACGCCTAGGAGTCTGTCGGACTTATGCGATCGTCGCGAGGGAAAGCGGGCTCGAGC
>CAZRGD010000024.1:0-15150 GCA_964599505.1 uncultured Nitrospirota bacterium
GAGAGGCCGACCCCCCGCCGGAAGACTGCGCAAGAGCGGACCAGAAGGAGGGGGGAGAGAAGCGCCCACCCCACCGGCACGACCTCCGCGAGGGGGAGGCAGAAGAGAAGGAGGAAACAGAGGCGGTAATGAGGGAGGGGGTTCGGGACGGGGTGGAGGGGGGGAGCTCGGGAGGGTGGGGGGGGGGAGGGAGGGGGGTTGGGGGATGGGCGAGTGGTTGGCCGCTGTGCGGCCAGATATTTTCTGTGGGTGGCTTCCATCGTCATCTCATTCGGCCCGCAGGGCCGTCCTGCCCTCACCTCTCAGCCCTCATCCCCCATCCCCGCGCGCGAAGCGCGCCGTCACCACCGTGTGAATCCCGCCGCGGACGCTGAAGTCCGCCACCACCTCCATGCGCCGTGGGGCCACCGCCGCCACCAAGTCGTCGAGGACCCGGTTGGTCACCGCCTCGTGAAAGGCACCCTCGTCGCGGAACGACCAGAGGTAGAGCTTCAGCGACTTCAGCTCGACACAGGTGGCGTCGGGCACATAGCGGATGGTGAAGGTGGCGAAGTCGGGCTGGCCGGTCACCGGACAGAGGCAGGTAAACTCCGGGCAGACCAGCTCGATGTCGTAGTCACGCTCCGGGTGCGGATTGGCGAAGGTGTCGAGACTGTGTGACGGCCCGCGGCCCTCCCCTTCACCGAGCCGCCCGTTGCTCACGCCCCCGCCTCGGTGAGGAAGTGCTCCGCGTCCAAAGCCGCCCGGCAGCCGGTGCCGGCGGCGGTGATCGCCTGCTTGTAGTGCGGATCCATCACGTCGCCACAGGCGAAGACGCCGGCCACCGAGGTGGCGGTGGAGTGGGGTGCGGTGGTGATGAAACCGGCGTCGTCCACCTCCACCTGACCCTTGAGGAAGGCGGTGTTCGGCGTGTGGCCGATGGCCATGAAGATGCCGTCCGCCGGGTGGTCGGTGACCTCCTCGGTCTTGACGTTCTTGATGCGCACGCCGGTGACGTGGGGCGGGTCGTCCTCGCCGAGGATCTCCTCCACCACCGAGTCCCACAGGAGGGTGACCTTCTCATCCGCCTGTACCCGGTCGGCGAGGATCTTGCTGGCGCGCAGCTCGTCGCGGCGGTGGACCAGGGTAACGTGGGAGGCGAACTTGGTGAGGAAGAGCGACTCCTCCGCCGCCGTGTCGCCGCCGCCCACCACGTAGACCTCCTTGTCACGGAAGAAGAAGGCATCGCAGGTGGCGCAGGCGGAGACCCCGAAGCCGCGGTATTTCGCCTCCGACTCGATCCCCAGCCAACGGGCGGAGGCGCCCGAGGCGACGATCAAGGCATCACAGGTGTAGGTGTCGTTGCCAGCGGTGAGGGTGAACGGTCGCTGGCTCAGATCGACCTCCGAGACCTCCTCGAAGATGCAGCGGGTCCCGAACCGCTCCGCCTGCTTCTTCATGAGCTCCATGAGCTCCGGCCCCTGGATCCCCTCGGGAAAGCCCGGATAGTTATCGACGTCGGTGGTCAAAGTGAGCTGGCCGCCCGGCTGCGGCCCCTCCAGGACCAGGGGCTCCAGATCGGCGCGCGCCGCGTAAAGTGCCGCGGTGTAGCCCGCGGGACCGCCGCCAACAATAATGACCTTTTCGTGGTGGGTGTCCGCCAAAACGACCTCCTGAGGTGGGTTGGAGCCACCGCGCTTGGCGGCGATTCCGAAGGGCTCAGGATGGTAGGAGCGGGTCGGGGGGTGGTCAACTACGGCACCACCACCCGCCATGAGGTGAGTGCCCAGCAGTTGTCCGCCTTGCGGCGGGCGGAGGCGGTGATTCGGTCGGTGGCACGGGTGAGGGGACGATCGACGCGGGCGCGGAGCCAGCCGGTGGCGGGGTCGTAGTGGGCGTCGAGACGGCCGATCTCGGAGAGGAAGAGGTTTACCTGCCCCGGCCGGTATCGCTCCGGGTGGCGCAGGCGGATGGCGATCTCGCCCACTAGCCGTGCTTGCAGCCGCCCGGCGGCAGGGGTACGGGTGATCCACGGGAGCGGCGGTTCGGTCACCGCTTCGCGCAGGCCGGTGATGCTCGCCCGGCTGCCTACCATGGGGTTGCGTGGCAGGCGCCACAGGGGCGTCTCCGCTCCGACGCTGCCGCGGTCCTGGGTGAGCTGGATGGGGTAGCCGAGGTCACGCGCGAGAAGCTCGCTCTTTCGGGTGTACTCGCCGTACGGGGCGGCGAAGGTGGTGGGGACGGCGCCGAGGCGAAGCCGCAAGAGGCTCGCGGCGGTGGTGAGGTCGTCGCGCAGGTGTGCCTCCCAAGCCGAATCACCCACCAGGTGGCGGTGGCGGTGGCCGTGGTTGCCGATCTCCACTCCCGGCCGCCGGGCGAGCTCGGCGAGCTGATCCCACGACATGAAGTCGGGAAAGCCGCGCTCCAGGGCCTCGGTGTAGACGAACAGGGTGTAGGGGTAGCCGCAGGCGGCGAGGATCGGTGCGGCGACCTCGTAGATCGACCGGTAGGTGTCGTCGAAGGTGATTACCACGCTTTTCGGCGGCGGTGCCTCGCCCTGCTTGAGGGCTTCAGTGAGCTTGGTGAGGGGGATGACCCGCAGGTGGTGGTCGGCGATCCACGCCATCTGGGCACGGAAGGCGTCGGCGGTGATGGAGGTGGTGGGGTGTGCCGCTTCACCGACCCGGTGGTAGAGGAGAATCGTGCAGTAGTCACCGCCCTCCGCCGCGTGGCCGGGGATGGGAAGGAGGAGGGCGAATACGAGCCCGAGGAGCGCCGCACGTAGCATCGCCGCCGCTTTCCCGGGTCGCGGGCGGGCACCTTTCCGCCGCAAAACAGGCGGAGCTGGCGCGGAGGTACTCACCGTCTAGCGGGGAGGGTGGCCGCGGCGAGGGTGATCTCCGTCGTCGGCTCCAGCCGGTTGTGGCGGATGATCCGGCGGATCTCCGTCACATATGCCTCACCGCGCTGGGAGTAGGAACGCAGCCCCGCCGCCAGGGTGGTGCCGTCGACCGGTCTGCCCTCGGCGCGCAGCCGCGCGCGCAGGCGGCGCAGGGAGCGGTAGGCGCGGTGGGTGTTGATGTTGCGCAGATAGCTGCGGACCGAGTGGGCCGCGGAGTCGTAGGCGGCGAGGCGGTGGTCGGCGCTCGGGGCGGCATCGCGTGGTGTCAGCCCCGGGGTGTCGCCGGTGACCCACTGGCCGAAGAGGTTGTTCCCCTCGTGGACGAAACGCGACGTCCCCCAGCCCGACTCCATCGCCGCCTGGGCGAGGACCAGAGAGGCGGGGAGGGTGTCGACGCGTAGGAGAAGCTCCGCCACCGTCGCCGTCGGAACCGGACCGGTGGCCGGCGGCCGGAGATGGGTCGGCAGCCGGTATTCACGCGAAAGCACCGCCAGGAAGCGCCGCTCGCGCACCAAGAGGCGGCCCGTGGCGAGCGCTTCCTGCCGGCTGGTCAGCCAGCGGCGCTGCTCCGCGACCCGCTGATTCTCCATCTCGACCACCGGCACCAGGGCATCGAGGAAGCGTTGCTTGCGTTCGGGAATCGAGGTGACGCGGGCGAGGTCACGGGGGAAGGGGTGGAGCTGCCGGGTCGCCGTGACCGTGTTCCCCGACCGCGACGGGCCGATGCCGACACCCACCGCCACCCCGGCGAGGAGGGTAAATGCGGCGGCCGCGAGGACGTGAGTTGGGGAGAGGGGGGGCATGAAAGATGAGCCATGGAGGCGAATCCGTCCCTCATCGGCAGCGACGCCGGAGGGGCGAGCCTCGCCAACGAAGGTTTTTTCGCGCTCGGATTTACGTCAGATTTGGTTGCGACGATTGAGCGAAACCGGAGGCGTAGTGGACTACGGTGAGGATTGCGCGATTGAGGAGCGGCCGAAGCTGGCGTGAAGACGAGATGCGAAAAACTACTCCGGAATGCGCAGGACGTAGCCGGCACCGCGCACCGTGTGGATCAGCCGCGGGTCGAATCCTTTATCAATCTTTTTCCTGATGTAATTCACATAAACATCGACAACGTTGGTGAAAGATTCCTCCGTTCCACCCCAGACATGCTCCGTGAGACGGGCGCGGGAGAGAACCTTTCCCGGGTTCTGCATGAAGTGAAGCAGGAGGCCGTACTCCTTCGCGGTGAGCTTGATCTCTTGACCGTCGCGGGTGACCCTGCGGCTCACCGGGTCGAGGGTGAGGTCGGCAATGGTCAACGGAGCGGTCGCCTGGATGGACTGACTCCTCCGCATGAGAGCCTGGATTCGCGCCAGGAGCTCATCAAAAGAGAAGGGCTTGGGGAGGTAGTCGTCCGCCCCCGCCTCGAGACCCCGCACCCGATCGTCCACCTCACCGAGGGCGGTGAGCATGATCACCGGTACTGTGTTGCCCGAGCCACGCAGCTCGGTGAGGACCGCGAAGCCGTCTTTCTTGGGGAGCATGACGTCGAGGATTACCACGTCGAACTCCCCCTGGCTCGCCTCGAAGGCGCCCTCCTCACCGTCGGTAGCCACCACCACCTGGTACCCCTCCTCGGAGAGACCGCGGCGGATGAACTCCGAGACCTTCAGCTCGTCTTCAATGAGGAGGATACGCATGGGGGTTCTCCCTCCCGACGGACAGGGGCCGAGGATTGTCCCGCGGCGCGCGGCGGTGGGGAAGGGGGAATCGCACGGCCATCATCGTCGGCTGCGCGAGGTCCGCCTTCCATGCCCCCGCCGTCTTCCAGTCCACCGCCAGCGACGCCCACTCCCCCCGGACCTACCTCCCCCCTGTCTACTACCTACCTAAATCCTGCAATCGACCGTGATCCCCCCAGATCGTCGGCTCCGTTTTTTCAACAGGGGGAAGCTTGGCTGAAGGATCAAAGGGATCGAGCGATCCGGGTGATGTGAGGTCTTCACCCAGCAGGTGAAGACGCGGAGCAAGCCTCTCGCACCTCCCCACGTGGGGCTCCACGGGGCCGGTGAGAGACAAAAAGGGACACCCCTGCGCCCCCGCGAGCGGGGGAGATGGTAGGAAGAGGGTATCGAAGCCAACCCCTACCCATTTCACCAGAACGAGCGGGGGTGGCGCCACTTTGCGGTGGTGACCCACCGGACGGGGGACGGGGAGGCGATCCTGCGGTAGCAGCGGGGCAAGCAGGGCACGGTGGAGCACGGCCACGGGGTCCTGAAAAACGACTTGGGTGGCGGCGTGCTGCCGTGTGGTCGCTTTGGCGCCAACGCGGCGTGGTGGCGGCTCAACGTCCTGGCCGCCAACCTTTTGGCCTACCTCCAAGCGGGTCCGCTGCCGGCGGCGCTTCGGAAGGTACATCCGAAGGCCCTACGGTTTTGCCTCTTCTATCTCGCCGGCCGGGTGGTGCGTCACGCGCGTTCCTGGCCCAGCGGAAGGGACGAGCCGACGATTATGGCTCAGGCCGTTGGTTTGACACCTTTTCCCCCCCCTGCCTAACCTCCCCGCCCCCGTAGGCGCCTGTCGGATTCATGCACGATCTACCGTGACGATTGCATAAGTCCGACAGACTCCTAGGCCCCGCAAAAAAATAGACGCGTGTTTTCGCGGGGTCTTACCCAGGGAAGGAATGCGCCCATGTTCAGCCACTCGGAAGACCTGTTCACGAAGAGCCTCAAGCTTATCCCTGGGGGGGTAAACTCCCCGGTGCGCGCCATGTCGGCGGTGGGACGTTCGCCCTTCTTCATCGACCGCGCCAAGGGGGCGCGGATCTACGATGTCGACGGCCACACCTACATCGACTACATCGGCTCCTGGGGGCCGATGATCGTCGGCCACGCCCACGAGGAGGTCCTGGAGGCGATCGGCCGCGCCGCCGCCCACGGAACCAGCTTCGGCGCCCCCACCGCCGCCGAGCTTACCCTGGCGGAGATGGTGTGCGAGGCGGTGCCGTCGATCGAGATGGTCCGCCTGGTCAATTCTGGGACCGAGGCGACCATGAGCGCCCTGCGGCTGGCCCGCGCCCACACCGGTCGCGACAAGATTCTCAAGTTCGAGGGGTGCTACCACGGCCACTTCGACGGCCTCCTGGTGGCCGCCGGCTCCGGGGTCACCACCCTCGGGATGCCCGACAGCCCGGGGGTGCCGGCGGACTTCGCCCGCAACACCGTGCTGGCGCGCTACAACGACATCGACTCGGTGCGCGCCCAGGTGGAGGCGCACAAGGATGAGATCGCGGCGATCATTGTCGAGCCGGTGGCCGGCAACATGGGGGTGGTGCCGCCGGTGGCCGGCTTCCTCCAGGGGCTGCGCGACCTGTGCGACGCTGCGGGCATCGTCCTCATCTTCGACGAGGTGATGAGCGGCTTCCGGGTCGCCTACGGCGGCGCCCAGGAGCGGTACGCCGTCATCCCCGACCTCACCTGCCTCGGCAAGGTGATCGGTGGCGGCCTGCCGGTGGGCGCCTACGGCGGCAAACGCGAGATGATGGAGAAGATCGCCCCCGCCGGCCCGGTCTATCAGGCCGGCACCCTCTCCGGGAATCCGCTCGCCACCGCCGCCGGGATCGCTACCCTGGAGATCCTCCGTCGGCCCGGCGCTTACGACAACCTGGAGCGGATCAGCGACCGGGTCGCCACCGGCTTCATGCAGGCGTCCGCCGACGCCGGGGTGATTACCCACACCAACCGGGTCGGGGCGATGTTTTCCACTTTTTTCCAGACCGGCCCGGTGGCCAACTACGACGACGCCAAACAGAGCGATACCGCCGCCTTCTCCTGCTTCTGGAATGCGATGCTCGCCCACGGCGTCTTTTTGCCGCCGTCGCAGTTCGAGGCCGCCTTTCCGGGATTGGCCCACGACGAGGAGTGTCTGGAGATCACCCTCAACGCCGCCAACGCCGCCTTTGCCGAGGTGCGCAAGGTGCAGCAGGGCGAAGGGTAGGAGGGGGCCATGCCCCCGACCGACACATCCCGACCCACCGGCACATGCCGACCTGATGCCGTTACCCCGTTTCGCGGCCGGGAGGCCGGCGGGGCTGGATCGCGGGCATGGCCCGCTCCTACTCCCCCTGCGCCTGCGGGGCGGTGATCCGCCCCTCTTCGACGAGGGCGGTGAAGATGCTCACCACGCGTGGGGCGAACTGGCTGCCGCTGCACCGTTCCAGCTCCGTCGCCGCCGCCGACCCGGTCATCGGCTCCGGGCGGTAGGTGGAGCGGGTGACCATGGCGTCGAACGCCTCGGCCACCGAGCACACCTGCGCGAGGCGCGGGATCTCCTCGCCGCGCAGGCCGTCGGGGTAGCCGGTGCCGTCCCACTTCTCGTGGTGGTGGTGGATAATCGCCACCTCGCCGCTGAGACCGGGGACCGAGGCGAGCAGCTCCGCCCCGGCGCGCGGGTGGCCGGCGAAGCGTTGCCATGCCTCGTTGGAGAGGAAGCTGCCGTCGTCGCGGTAGCGCATTTCGACCTCCGGCTTGCCGAGGTCGTGGAGGCGGCAGCCGCGCACCAGGGTGGCCAGGGCCGGCCCGACGATCCCGAGTCGCGGCCCCACCTTGGCCGCCAAGATCGCGGTGCGGCTGCCGTGGCCACGCCGGTAGCCGAAATGACCCGCGGCGGCGCGCTCCAGGCGGTCGAGCCATTCCATCAGGACGGTCACCGGGAGGTTCAGCTCGGGCTCGACGATGGCGGCTGATCTGCCCGCTGCCGCGGTCCACGACACCGACGGCTCGGCCACCACCACCTGCTCCTGTTTGCCGTCGAAGTAGGCCCACACCTCCTCGGCGAAGGTGGAAACGTCGATCGGCTTCTTGATGTAGCCGTCGCAGCCGGCACGTAGACACCGCTCGCGGTTGCCGGCCAGGACGTTGGCGGTGACCGCGACCACCGGCACCTGGGCGAGGGCGTCCACCGACTTCAGCCTTGCGGTCACCTCAAAGCCGTCCATCCCCGGCAGGTGGAGGTCCATGAGGATGATGTCGGGGGCAAGCTCCTCCGCCACCGCCAGGGCCTCGTCGCCGTCGACCGCGTCCACCACCCGGTGGCCCGCCGCGCCGAGAACACGACGCACCAGGGCGCGGTTTTCCGCCGAGTCCTCCACCTGGAGGATGGTGAGCGTGCGGGGCGGGGCGGCGAGGGGAGACATCTGTGGATAACTTTCGGAAAGCGTGTGTACCGACCGGGGAAGAGGCCGTCAATCCCCTGCAAAGAAAGAAAGTTAAAGAGGAGTGCGGTTCTAAGAAATACCGATCCCGTCACCCACCTGTTCGCAGCCGTACCTCAGATCCGGTGACCGCGGTCGCGGGCGGTCGTCTGCATCGGGCCGCCGCGCTATCCTCCCGCGCCCCATGCCCTCCTCCGCCACCGGCCTCTCCCCCCTGGCCGCCGCCCTCGCCGCGCAGCAGCCGGCCCGTCTCCAGCTCCGCGGCGCCTGCCACGGCCACCGCGCCCAGCGCCTCGCCGAGCTCGCCGGTGAGCTGGGCCGTTCCCTCGTGTGCGTGGTCCGCACGCCGGAGGAGGCGGAGGCGCTGGCGGCCGACCTGCGCTTCTTCCTCCCTGCCGACGGGGGGCTGAACAAGGGGGCGGTCCGCCTCTTTCCCCAGTGGGAGATCCTTCCGTACGAGGAGGCGACCCTCAATCCGGTGATCGTCCGGGCGCGCATGGAGGTGCTCCACGCCGCCCGCACCGGCTCTCCGTGCTGTCTGGTGACCACCGCCCGGGCGCTGATGCAAAAGCTGCCGCCGGTCGCCGCCTTCGACCAGATGAGCTTCCGCCTCGCGGTCGGCGAGGAGCACCCGGTCGACGTCATCCTCAGGAGGCTCCTGGAGGCGGGCTACCGCCAGACCGGCTTCGTGGAGGCGCCGGGGGAGGTCGCCCACCGCGGCGGCATCGTTGACCTCTTCTCGCCGCGCCACCCGTGGCCGGTACGCATCGAGTTGTTCGGCGACGAGATCGAATCGATCCGCCCCTTCGATCCCGCCACCCAGCGCTCCCGTGGCGGCCTCGACGAGGTGGAGGTGGGGCCGACCCACGAGCTGCTCCTCACCGAGGCGCGCCGTCTGGCGGCGGCGGAGTGGGCGGCGGAACGGAGCCCGCGGCTGGCCGAGCGGTTGCGTCACACCATCCCCGAGGGGGTGGAGCACCTCTACGCCCTCTTTCACGACGGCTACCACACCCTCTTCGACTACCTCGCCGGCGACCCCCTCTGCTGCCTCGATGAGCCCGCCCGCCTCGCCGAGGACGCCGCCGAGCTCACCGACCTGGTGGCGGAGCGGCAGCAGATGGCGGCGGTGGAGCGGCCGATCGTGGCGGAGATCGCCCCTCCCTACATGGCCTACGACGAGGTGGCGGAGACCCTGGAGCTGGTGGATCAGGTCCACCTCCTGGCCGCCGCCTCCCTCGCGGATCCGAGCCTGCCGCTGGTGGAGGCGGCCGCCCACCCGGTGGCCCTGGTGGGCGAGGGGATCAAGGGGCGGTTGCGGATCCTCACCCCGCAGCTCGAGCAATGGCGCGAGGTGCGGCCGGTCGTCCTGGCGGTGCGCAGCGAGGGGCAGGCGGAGCGCCTCGGCCGCCTGTTCGCCGATCTGGATCTGAAGGGGGTGCGACTGGAGGGGGAACCGCCGCCGCCCGCGGACCTCCCTCCCGGCCTCTACCTGGTCCGCGGCGAGCTCTCCCGCTCCTTCGCGGTCGGCGAGGCGGGGCCGCTCTTTCTCGCGGAGGCGGACCTGGCAGGCGCTCGGCAGCACCTTGCGGTACGCAAGCCGACCACCGTCGACGAGGTCCTCCACGACCTGCGGGCGGTGAAGGCGGGCGATTACGTCGTCCACCTCCACCATGGCATCGGCCGCTACCGCGAGCTTGTCACCCTCACCGCCGCCGGGATCACCCAGGAGTTTCTGCAGCTCGAGTACGCCGGCGGCGACAAGCTCTTCGTGCCGGTGGGCGAGCTCGACCAGGTGAGCCGCTACATCGGTGAAGAGGGGAGGGCACCGGCGCTCTCCAGGCTCGGCACCGGCGCCTGGGAGCGGGCCAAGGCGCAGACGCGCAAGGGGGTGGAGCTCATCGCCCGCGAGCTGGTCGAGCTCTACGCCGCCCGCGCCGCCAGCGAGGGGTTCACCTTTTCGCTGGCGGATGACGCCGAGTACCTGGAGTTCGAGGCCACCTTCCCCTTCGATGAGACGCCGGATCAGGAGGAGACGATCCGCCAGGTCCTCGCCGACATGGCGAGCCCCAAGGCGATGGACCGGCTGGTGTGCGGCGACGTCGGCTTCGGCAAGACCGAGGTGGCGATGCGTGCCGCCTGCCGGGCAGTCCTCGACAACAAGCAGGTGGTCATGCTCGCCCCCACCACCCTGCTTGCCGAGCAGCACGACCACACCTTCACCGCCCGCTTCGCAAATCTGCCGGTGCGCATCGGCCACCTGTCGCGGCTCCTGTCGCCGAAGGAGCAGCAGCAGGTGGTGGCCGACGCCCGTGAGGGACGGATCGACATTCTCATCGGCACCCACCGGCTCCTGTCGCGCGACCTCTGCTTCCGCGACCTCGGACTGATCGTCGTCGACGAAGAGCAGCGGTTCGGGGTACGCCAGAAGGAGCGGCTCAAGGAGCTGAAGACCCGCGCCGACTGCCTCACCCTCACCGCCACCCCCATCCCCCGCACCCTCCACATGGCGATGTCCGGCCTGCGGGACATCTCGGTGATCAGCACCCCGCCCGCGGAGCGGCTACCGATCATCACCCGCGCCCTGCACCGCGACGACGGCGTCCTCGCCGACGCCCTCTCCCGCGAGCTGGCACGCGGCGGCCAGGTCTACTGGGTCCACAACCGGGTCCAGACCATCGGCCGCGCCGCCGAGGCGGTGGCGCGCCTGGCGCCGCAGGCGCGGGTGGCGATCGCCCACGGCCAGATGGAGAAGCACCAGCTCTCCCGGATCATGACCGCCTTCCGTGACCGCGAGCACGACATCCTGGTCACCACCACGATCATCGAGTCGGGCCTCGACCTGCCGCGGGTGAACACCATCATCATCGACCGCGCCGACACCTTCGGCCTTGCCCAGCTCTACCAACTCCGCGGTCGTGTCGGTCGCTCCACCCACCAGGCATACTGCTACCTCATCACCCCGCCGGCGCGGCAGATGACCGAGGAGGCGCAGGAGCGGCTCGCCGCGCTCGCCGAGCACACCAGCCTCGGCTCCGGCTTTCAGATCGCCGCCCACGACCTGGAGATCCGCGGCGGCGGCAACCTCCTCGGCGCCCAGCAGGCGGGAAAGATCGCTGCGGTGGGCTACGACCTCTACGTCCGTCTGGTAGAGGAGGCGGTGGGCAAGCTCCAGGGCAAGCCGGTGGAGGAGCTCTTCGCCCCGAAGATCACCCTCGACTGCTCCGCCTACCTCCCCTCCGACTACGTCCCCGACCCCCACGAGCGGCTCCACCTCTACCAGCAGATCGCGACGCTGGCCACCCGCGAGGAGGCGGAGGATGCCTTCACCGCCCTCGTCGACCGCTACGGCCGGCCCCCCGAGGAGGTGCGCGCCCTCCTGCTCGCCACCGAGGCGCGGATCGTCGCCCAGCGGCTCCGGGCAGAGGAGATCAAGCTGGCGGCCGACGGCCTCATCGTCCACTTTTCCGCCCGCTCCCACACGGACCCGGCGCGAGTCCTCGCCCTCAAGCAGCGCCACGGCCAGCGGGTCGAGCTGCGCGGCGAGTACACCCTCCATCTCCTGGCCCGCGACGACCACCGCAAAGAGGTCGTCACCCGCGTTCACGACGGCCTGGCGCTTCTGGAGGAGCTCGATGGCGAGACCGAGTAGGGGTTAGCTGTCTCGGGTGGTGACCCAGCGTGGCGCACCGATCATCTCTACCTCCCGTTCGTGGTCCTCGCGTCCTTCGTGGTTGTTTCCGCCGGCAGCGCCACCACGAACCGCGCGCCGCCCTCCGGGCGGTTCTCGGCGGTGAGGGTGGCGCCGTGGTCGCGGGCGATGCGGTCGCAGATGGCCAGGCCGAGGCCGGTGCCGCCGTCGCGGGTGGTGAAGAAGGGGTCGAAGAGGCGCGGCAGGTCGGCCGCGGCGATCCCCGGGCCGGTGTCCTCCACCACCAGCCGCACCCGGTCGCCCGTACCGCCGGCGACCCGGAGGGTGACGTTTCCGCCGTCCCCCGCTGCCTCCACGCCGTTGCGTGCCAGGTTCCAGATGAGCTGGCGGAGGAGGTCTCCGTCGCCGGTGAGGGGGACCTCCGCCTCCGCGCCGTCTACCCGTACCGCCACGCCGTGTGCCTCGGCCTCGGGGGTGAGGAGGGTGGCGGTCTCGCGGACGCAGGCGGCGATGTCGACGGTGGTGCACCGCACCTTGCGGTCGCGGGCGAGGGTGAGAAAGTCGGTGAGGACCCGGTCGAGGCGGCCCGACTCCTCGCCCAGGATGGTGAGCAGACGGCCCCGCTCGTCCGCCGGTAGCGTCGGGTCGGCGAGGATCTGCGCCGCCCCCTTGAGGGAGCCCAGGGGGTTGCGGATCTCGTGGGCGAGCGCCGCGGTGAGCTCGCCGACGGTGGCGAGCCGCTCGCGGCGGCGCAGCTCTCCCTCCAGGGCACGGCGCTCCTCCAGGGAGGCACGCAGGGTGGCCGCGGTCTGCTCGTGCTCCCACTTCTCGCGCCGTTCGCGTTCCACCAGCAGGCCGGTCACCACCCCGACGACGTTGTAGAGCAGGAGCTCCAGCCCCTTGTCCACGGGTGCTGCCGGGTCGTGGGAGATGTGGCCGAGGGCGTGGGGGAGGTAGCAGAGGGTGGTCGCGAGCGCCGCTACCACCCCGCCGCGCAGGCCGTAGGTGAAGGCGGCGAGGATGATCGGGAGGTAGTAGAGGCGGCGGAAGATGTCGTGCGGGATGTGGGCGGAGGCGCTCGCCGTGTAGTGGGCGATGGAGATGGCGACGATGAGCAGCGCCGGCACCGCCCACCCCCAGGGGGAGGGGCGGTGGGAGGTGGGGGAGGGAGAGGAGCTCACAGTGTTCGCGCGCTACGTGCGCGGGGATGGGGGGTGAGAGATGAGGGGTGAGGGGTGGTCAGCCCTTCGGGCTGATGAAAATGACGATGGACGCCAGCCACAAAACTAATCGCTGGCCGCATCGCGGCCAACCGTCCCCTCATCCCTCATCCCGGCGCGCGACGCGCGCCCCATCCATCATCCCCGCGTGCACAGTGCGCAGTTACACCATCTTGGTGAGCGGGTACTCGACGATCCCCTCCGCACCCGCGGCCAAAAGCTTCGGCATCAGGTCGCGTACGGTGGTCTCCTGCGCCATCGCCTCCACCGAGTACCAGTCGCTCTTGTAGAGCGGCGACACGGTGGGGGCGCGCAGGCTCGGCAGCAGCGCCACTGCCGCCTCCAGGTTCGCCTCGGAGACGTTGAGCTTCAGCCCGACCATGCCGTTCGCCGCCAGGGCGGCCTTCAGCATTAGGGCAATCTGCTCGATCTTTTTCCGCCGCCACGGGTCTTCCCACGCCTTCTTGTTGGCGATCAGCTTGGTGTTGGTGGTGAGCAGCTCGTGGATGATCCGCAGGCCGTGGGCCTTGATGGTGGAGCCGGTTTCGGTGATCTCGACGATCGCGTCCACCAGCCCCTCCACCACTTTTGCCTCGGTGGCGCCCCAGGAGAACTCCACCTCCACGTCGATCTTGCGCTCGTCGAAGTAGCGGCGGGTGAAGTTGAGGAGCTCGGTGGAGATCCGCTTCCCCTTCAAATCCTCGATGGTCTGATAGGGCGAGTCGCCGGCCACCGCGAGGACCCAGCGGGCCGGCTTCGCCGATGCCTTGGAGTAGACGAGGTCGGCCACTTCCACCACCTCCGATTGGTTCTCGAGGATCCAGTCGAGGCCGGTGAGGCCGAGGTCGAGGGTGCCGTCCTGCACGTAGCGTGCCATCTCCTGGGCGCGCACCAGGGCGCAGGAGAGCTCCGGGTCGTCGATGGAGGGGTAGTAGTTGCGCGAGTGGACACGGATCTTCCACCCCGCCTTGCGAAACAGATCGATGGTTGCGTCCTGCAGGCTCCCCTTGGGAAGCCCGAGCTTGAGCTGGGCCACGGCCGACTCCTACCACGGGTTTTGAGAGGCCGCGGAGTGTGCCACCACCGGCCGGGTGGCGTCATCTGCGCGGTGCGAGATCGGCATCTCTCCCATCCCGCGGTCTCCTACGACACGCCGCCTGGGTCTTTCCCCTACCTGTGCAGGTCGTAGCGCGCCATCATTACCGTGAGGATGAGAGTGGCGACGATGAAGGTCTCGACGCTGAACGGCCAGATGAGGAGGCAGACCGCATAGTAGGCGGTACGCAGGCCGCGGCGGAAGTCGAGTTGGAAGTCGGAGAGATAGCGCACCAGGCCGGTGATGCGGATGTCAGACTTCGCGATGTCACTGTCGGTGAAGATGTGAGCGGCGATGATCGCCCGTGCCGCCCAGACAAACTGGAGGAAAGCGGTGGCAAGGACCGCTACAAGAAAGAGGAGCTTGAGCTGCGCCAGCACCGGCGACGGGTGGCCGAAGAGGTAGGTGATCTGGCACAGGGTTTGCAGCCGCTCGCCGGAGAGGAGGAGCCCGAAGGCGCCGCCGAGGGCCAGGAGGGTGAGGGAGCCGAAGAAGACGGTCTGCCGTCCGAGGTTGCGGAAGGTCTGGATGAAGAGGATCGGCTGGTCGCGCGCCACCATGGCGGTGATCCACCCCACCTGGCGTGCCAGTTGCCGGCCGTGGTGGGTCGACTCGGGGGCGAGGCGGGTGCGGCGCATGTGGTACCACTCGTAACCCAGCGAGCAGCAGAGAAAAATGGCGAAGGCGGTCCACTCGAGGATCGTCTCCAGCGGCAGCGTCTGGAGGGTGCTGTCGGTCACGGCTCACTCCTACCCTGGCGGGTGGCGAGCCGACGTTGCTCCCACACCCAGATGGCGGCGAAGCCAACGTACTCCACCCACCGCCCCCACGAAACATCGGTGTGGTCGATGTAATAGAGGTAGGAGAGGCAGCTCCCGGCGGAGAGGTACCACCAGCAGGCGGTGGGCAGCCGGCCGGCGACCAGCGGCGCCAGGGGCAGGATCCAGGTGAGGTACCACGGGTCGAGGGTCGGACCGTGGAGGAGGGGGAGAAGGTAGAGCAGCAGGGTGAGGGGGATGACCACCGTGCCGAGGCGCGGGGCGCCGATCGTCCACCGGTAGGCGGCGAGGTAGGGGAGGAAGGCGGCGATCAGGAGCGCCACCC
>CAZRGD010000025.1:0-14991 GCA_964599505.1 uncultured Nitrospirota bacterium
GCCGCAGGCCCCGCCCGCCCTGCGGGCGGGATCGCCGGCGGGAGCCGGCTCCTACCGGCGGTGGACCACCCCCAGCGCCGTCGCCGTTGCCGCCAGGGCGATGGTAAGGCAGCGGCGGGAGCCCTCGTGGAGGGCGTGGAAGGCGTTGCTGGCCAGTGCCTCAGGGCCGCGGCTGGGGTACGCCTGGATCGCCGGGATGTAGTGCCAGAGGAAGAGGAGGAGGCAGGAGATGGTCAGGGCGGTGGCTCCGTAGCGGAGCGCCGCGACCCACCAGGTGGGGCGCTCTCCCGCCGCCACTCGCAGGGCCTCGGCGCCGAGGGCGGCGGCGGCGAGACCGGTGAGGAGCGGGGTGGTGCGCTGGAAGATCACCCCCATGTAGCGCGCCGCCGTCAGGGGTTCCAGACCGAGGTGGTGAAAGAGGATCGACGGCAGCACCGGCCCGATCGCCACCATCGCCCCGAAGAGGGTGGCGAGGAGCAGCAGATGGAGGGTGACCAGGGGTCCGAGGAGTCGCTCTCCCACGGTGGGGGGGCGTCGTGCCATCACCGGCCCGCCAACTCGGCGGCGTGGACCTTCTTCGTGCACCGGTCCATCACCACCGCGATCCCGGCGGCGCGTGCCCGTGTGGCCGCCGTCTCGTTCACCACCCCCTCCTGCATCCACACCCCCTTCACCCGGCGGGCGATTGCCTCCTCGACGATCGGCCCCACCGACTCGGAGCGGCGAAAGATGTCCACCAACTCCACCTCGATCTCCGCCGGGATGGCGGCGATGCTCGGGTAACACACCAGGCCGAGGATCTCGCCTTGGCCCGGGTTCACCGGGATCACCCGATAACCGTGGTCGATGAGGTAGCGTGCCACCTGGTGGCTCGGCCGAACCGCCTTCGGCGAGCAGCCGACGACGGCGATGGTGGTCACCTCACGGAGGAGGGCGGCGGGGTCATCCATGGGGCGATTCTACGCGCGGGGCATGGGGTGAAAAACCGCGGGAGGGGAATGATCTCGGGCGGCCGGACGCCGCCTCCCCGGAGGCGGAAGGGATGGGGATGCACTGGAGGTCCTCCGCCACCGTCATCTCACCCGGGTAGACGCGGCGGATGATCCGCTGGCTCTCGTCGAGGTGGGCGATGGAGCGTGCCATGAGGTGGGAGAGGAGAAGACGGTGGACGTGGGCCGCAGTGGCCAGGTGGCCGATCTGGCTCGGGGTGGCGTGGAGGTTGCGCGCCACCGGCCCGGCCTGCTCGGGGATCGCGTGGTCCATCACCAACAGGTCGGCGCCGTGGATGAGGCGGACAAAGGCGGGGGCGTCGCCGCGCTGGTCGCCGGAGAAGGCGATGCGCACCCCCGCCGTCTCCACCAGGTAGCCGAGCGCCGGGACCGGGCCGTGGTGGACACCCACCGCGGTGACCCGTTGGTCGGCTCGCTCCACGACCGTTACCGGCGTGGTCGCATCGCGCGCCACCTCGACCGGTCGAAGCCGGAAGAGCCCGTCGCTGCCGTCGAGGTAGCCGGCGAGGTAGGCGAAGGCGCCACGCTGCGGGTCGAGGAGGCGGTGGAGGAAGTCGCCGACGGCGGGGTAGGGGCCCCCCTTCGATGGGCCGGCCACGACCAGGGGGCGTGTCCGCTTCGAGAAGTAGCCCGCCTTGAGCAGCGCCGGGAGGTCGGAGGTGTGGTCCGCGTGGAGGTGGGTGAGGAGGATGGCGTCGAGATCGGCGATCTTGGCCCCTGCCTCGCCGAAGCGGAGGAAGATGCCGCCGCCGGCATCGACGAGGGTGATCGCCCGGCCGTCGCGCCAGACGAGGTAGCCGGAGGCGGCACGACCATCGTCCGCGACCGGCCCGCCGGAGCCGAGGACCTGCACCGCCACCCCGGTGTCGCCGCAACCGGCGCCGGCGTTGGGGGCGGTAATTGTCAGGACGAGGAGGGTGGCGGCGACGATCGCCACGGTGTGGCGGAGGAGCGAGATCACCGCTCCACCAGGGTCGCCTTGGCCACCCGATCGCGGGTGGTGCGGTCGGTGAGCTCTTCCAGCAGGGCGAGGGCGAACGCCATGGCGGTGCCGACCCCCTGGCTGGTGCGGAGGAGGCCGTCGGTCACCACCGTTTCGTCCACCACCTCACCGGCAGAGGTGAGCCGCTCGCACACCGACGGGTAGGCGGTCACCCGGTGGCCCGCGAGGACCCCCGCCTCCTGCAAAACAAACGGGGCGCCACAGATCGCCGCCACCGGCCGCTTGTCGTCGAGTTGGGCACGGACCAGGCCGCGCACCCGCTCATCCGCCGCCAGGTTCAGGTAGCCGGGGGCGCCGCCCGGCAGGAGGACCATGTCGAACCGCTCGTTTGCTACCGCATCGAGGTGGCTGTCGGGGACGACGGTGAGGCCGTGGGCCGAGGTCACCGGCCCGTCGCTGAGGGCGGCGGTGATTACCTCGACGCCGCCGCGGCGCAGGAGATCGAGTGAGGTGAGGGCCTCGATCTCCTCGAAGCCCTCGGCGAGGAGCAGGAGCACACGCTTGGCCATGGAAGTCTCCGGTTGGAATGGAGGCGCAATCTTCCGTCCTGGGGCCGGAGCGGAAAAGGGCCTCAAATAGGTAGGAGCGGGCCATGCCCGCGATCCGCGCCGCAGGCGCGGCCGGTCCTTCGGGCCGGGATCGCCGCGGGGACGCGGCTCCTACCGTGGGGAAGGGTCGTCAGGAGTGAGCTCTCAGCGATCGGCTTTCAGTTTTCAGCGCGGGGAACCGAGGTCGTGCAGGGAGGTCGTAAAGGGGTTCGCTTGAGAGGAACCACCTTGTTGCTGAGAGCTGACCGCTACCCTACGGGGAGAGACACCACCTCCATGTGCCACTCCTTCCCCTTCCGGTTGCGTGACCGCAAGGTCGTGGAGGGCAGCGCCAGGTCGCGCTTCACATATCCCAGGGCGAGGGGGCGGCCGAGGGTCGGGGAGTCGACTACCTGGGTGAGCCACCCGGCCTCCTTGCCCTCGTGGATCAGCTTGTCCCCCGCCGCCGGCTGCCCCTCCTCGTCCGCCGCCACCACCAGACCGGCGAGGGTGCGGTTTACATGGCCCTGGCTGTGGATCCGACAGATCACCTCCTGGCCGAGGTAGCACCCCTTGTCGTAGCTCACCGCCCGCTGCTCGATTCCCGCCTCCTGCGGCAGGTTGCGTTCGGTGAGGTCGCGGCCATAACGCACCACCCCCACTTCCGCCATGAGGGTGGAGAGCGCCGCGTCGCCGAAGGGGGTCGGCCGGACCTTCTTGGGCGCGGAGAGGAGCCGGTTCCATACCGGGATCAGCGCCTGGGTCCAGAGGAAGAGGTCGTACGCCGCGACCCCGGCGAAGTCGCTGCGCGCCATCACCACCTGCTGGTCGGCGATGGAGATGCCGGCGAAGGTGAGGGGAGCCAGCTCGTTGACCTCTCCGTCCGCCACCGCCCGGATTGTTCCCAGGGCGTGGGGCCCCACCACGCTCAGGGTGTTCATCTCGTCCGAGAGGTCGGTGATGGTGACGTCGTCGGCGATGATGTGGTGCTGCCACGACCCCACCGTCTGCTCGGTGGCGCTCGGCTCCAGATCGACCATCAGGGAGTCGGGGAAGCGGTAGATGTACGGATCGCCGAGGCACCGCCCCTTGGCGTCGGTGGCCACCGCGTACACCCCGTGGCCTACCTCCAGATGGGCGAGGTCATTGGTGACCTGGCCATTGAGAAAGGAGATCGCGTCCGTGCCCGCGACGCGCAGCTTCGACCGGTAGTACCGATCGATGAGCCCGGCGCCGGAGGCCACCGCGCGGTGCTCCGCCGCTGGATCACCGTAGTGGTTGACCACCACGTGGTCGGGGGCGATCTGGGTGAACTTGGCGTCGAGGGCGCGATGCTGATCGATCAGAGAGGTGACGGCCATGCGAGCTCCTTGGGAGACGAAGGCGACGAGTCTAGCCCGGATCTCGTGCACCGCTCCACCGTGGGGATGCCCGTCATCGTCGGTTCCGTCTGCCCTCCGGACAAAACCACCCAGGTGGCACCGCAATCCGGGAGATCGCGTTGGCCGCCGCAGCCTGGGAACCACGGGGGTCTCCCGACCCTCGGGCGATCTCCACGTAGGTGGGGGGTGGGAGCCGCGGGGTCACCCTGTGCCCCCCCTTCGTGCTCTTCGTGCTCTTCGTGGCCTTCGTGGTTTTGTCCGGGGGAAGGGGTTTTGGCCGGAGGGCAGCAGATGGAGCCGACAATTATGGAGGCGCAGAGGGTGTGGCCGGGGGATCGCGTCACAGGTACCACAACGAAAACCAGGTGGTTGCATGGAATGCATTTTCACCATGAAGGCCATGAAGGGGATCGGCGAGGTCGTCCTCGGCTGTGGTACTCGGGATCGCTCTTTGCGTCTGATATGGAGGGGGACGCCACGCGCCCCCCTCGCCGGCCGGTGCATGCCCGGCCGGCTTCATCCCCCGTGGCTGGAGGGCTGACGCCCTCCAGAAGACCGCGTGGCGCGTCCCGCGCCATACGGTCTTCGCGGTGAGCCATGCGCCTTCTAGGCGCGCACGGTTGCGCACCTCGGCTGCCAGTGACACCCGCTACGGCATCCCACTCCCATTCCCCTTCATGGCTTTCATGCTCTTCATGGTGCAAACCCCTGCCAGGGATCTCCCCTCCTCTGTTGCGCCTCGAATGGGGTCGTGGATACCGAGGCCATCCGCTGAAAGCTGAATGCCTAACGCCCCGTGCCGCTGGCACTCCGAGTGACCGTCTCCCTCTGTGCCCCGGAACCTCCGCGCGAGACGTCAGCCCGCGGCTGGCGCGGGGCCGCCGTCGATGGGACCCTGGCCCGGCGGCGGTTGCCACGAGCGGATGTGCAGGTCGCGTTGCGGGAAGGGGATCTCGATTCCTGCCTCGGTGAAGGCGTCGGTGATCGCAAAGCGCAGCTCCGAGCGCAGGCCGCGCAGGCCGGTGGTGGCGGGGTTGCGAACCCAGCAGAGGAGGACGAAGTCGAGGGAGCTGGCGCCGAAGTCCTGGAACCAGACGCGCGGCGGCGGTGCGATGAGCACCAGGGGGTGCGCCTTGGCGACCCCGATGAGCAGCTCCTCCACCTGGTGCGGGTCGGTCCCGTAGGCGACCCCGACCCCCACGTGGATGCGCGTCTTCGGGTCCTCCAGGGACCAGTTGATTACCGACTGGGAGATGAGCTCCGAGTTGGGCACCACGATGGCGATGTTGTCGCGGGTGCGGATCTGGGTGGAGCGGGCGCCGATCCGTTTCACCACCCCGCGGGTGGTGCCGAGGTCGATGTAGTCACCGGTCTTCACCGGCCGCTCCAGAAGCAGGATCAGGCCGGAGACGAAGTTGTTGGCGATGTTCTGCAGGCCGAAGCCGAGGCCGACGCCCAGCGCACCGGCGAAGACGGTGAGGGTGGTGAGCTCGATCCCCACCGCCTGTAGGGCAACCAGGATGCCGATGGTGAGCAGGCCGTAGTTGATGAAGTTGTTGATCGCGTTGCGCACCCCGGCGTCGATGCGGGTACGCGGGTAGACGCGGTCGCGCAACAGCCGGCGCAGGAGACGGGAGGCGAAGATGAAGGCGGCGAAGATCAGCGCCCCCTGCACCAGCGACAGGGTGGTGACCTCCACTCCGCCGATGTGCAGCAGCGGGTGGTGGAGGGCGGCCGCGAGGAGCCGCCACAGGGGGCTGGCGAAGAGCGCCTGGGTCGGGTCCTTCCAGACGATCAGGCAGAGGGCGAGGATGAGGGAGGTCGCGCGGGTGAGGGTGCGCGCCAGGCGGGTGGCCTCCTCTCCCTTCAACGACGCGAGGCGGGCCAGGCGTCCCTCGGGCGGTACCACGAGGCGCCAGAGATCGGCGGCGACCACCGTCCCCACCGCCCAGGCGAGGATCAGGCCGAGGGTGATCGCCGTCCCCACGGTGATGGCCAGGGCGAGGTTGTGGTACCCCGCCAGGGCGATGAGCAGGAGCACGGCGACTGCCGGCAGGAGGAGGCGGTAGCAGAGGCGCGGCAGACCGGGAGTGCGGAATACCGGCGGTCTCCGCCACCAGAGGAGGGGCAAGATGGCGAGGGTGGCGGCGGCGGCCGCATCGTTGAGGAAGGTAATCACCGCCGGCGGGGCGTCGAGAGCGGCAAGGCCGAAGCAGATCGCCATGTAGAACCAGACCAGGTCCCCGAGGTAGGCGAGCCAGCGCCAGCCACGGCGTCTGCCCACGGTGATCGCGAAGACGCGACCGCCGCGCAGGAGCCAGCGCAGGTAGCGGAGGCAGATGCGGGTCGCCGCCGAGGCCCACGCCGCCGCCACCAGGTAGAGGATGGCCCGTCCCATCGCCCCTGGGAGGGCGAGGCGGAGGGCCACCCATCCCCCGGCGGCGGCGCAGGTGGGCGGTGCCAGGCCGATGGCGAGGCCGAGGAGGGCGACCACGGCGCGCACTCCGCGATAGCCCACGGCGCGCTCGCGCAGCCGCGCCCGCGGTCGCCGGGTGGCGAGGCGAAGCCGGTGGGCGCCGGCGGCAAACAGCAGCCCGAGGAGCACTGCACCGGCCGCCTCGGCCAGGCGCTCCCTGCCGGGGGAGGGCAGCGGTGGTGGGTGGACCACCGCGGCGAGGGCCTGGGCCATCGTCCCCGGGAGCTGCGCCACGGACCAGCCGCGCGGCGCTCGGTAGCCAAGGCGCACATCCGCCCGCCCGGTGAGCGCCGCCTCCAGCCGTTGAATGAAGGCTTCCTCTGCGACGCGGCTCTTCTCCAAGAGGTGCGCGTGCTCCTCCACCAGGGCGAGGGTTTTGTCCACCGTTGCTTGCCGTTGCGCCACCGAGACCCGTCCGGCGTTCGCCCCCTCCTCCTTGAGGGCGGCGAGGAGCTCTGCCTGGCGCTTCAGGGCCTGCTTGCGTCGCTGGTAGAGGTCGCGGCGTCGTTTCAGGTCGGCGATCTGGCGCGCGAGGGTGGCGGCGCGGTGCCGCTCCTCGCGGAGCTGGCGGGTGATGGCATGGGAGGTGGCCACGCTCGGATCGGTGGCGGTGCGGCGTTGCTCCAGGTCGATGGAGAAGCGTACCGCCGTGTAGTGGGCGCGGGCGGTGGCGATCGCCTCCGCGAGTCGGTATCCCTCCAGGGCGGCGAGGTCGGCCTGGGCGCGTAGGAGCTCTACCTGCGCCGGCGCGCCGGCGCTGCCCTCGGCCTGCTGGATCTTCTCCTCCAGGCGGGTGCGGCGGCTCTCTATCTCCTGTTGCTTCGCCTCCAGGGCGGCGATGCGGCGCGCTGCTCCCTTTGCCTCCGCCTCCAGGTGCGCCCGTGCCGCTGCCCGTTGCTCGCGCTGGTATCGCTGTGCCAGCAGCCGTGCCCGCAGGGAGGCGAGGGTGGCGCGGCGCCCCTCGAGGCGGCGTTGGAGGGCGACGAGCTCCCGTGCCGGCCGGTCGGAGGCGAGGAGGGTATCGAGGGCGGCCAGGCGGGTCTTTAGCTCTGGCCGTGGCAGTGCGCCCTTTGCCGGTGTGGCCTCCAGCTCGGCCGCCAGGCCGTCGCGTTGGACCTGCCACTGCGCCTTCAAGGTGGCGATCGCCACCTCCACGAGCCCCGCCCCCACACCCTCCTGCGCCAGCTCCGCCTCCAGCCGCGCAAGCTCCACCTCGCGCTCGCTCACCGGCCGGGTGCGCGCCTCGATACGGGCGGCGACGCGCCCCTCCTCGCCCTCGAGCCGCACCAGACTCTGCTCCAGCGCAGCCTTTCGTTCGGCGAGCAGACCGTTGCTCGGCAGGGCCGTCGCCTGCAGGACGGACGACGATGCCACACACCAGACGACGCACCAGAGGAGGAGCCGCATGGCGGCGAGTATGGCCACCGGCCGACGACGGCGACAACGGCCGGCGTCGCCGCCATTATTGTCGGTTGCCTTTACCGGACAAAACCACGAAGGCCACGAAGAAGATCGGGGTGGCCCTGGGGGCCCGTGCTGAGTGGGTTTTTAACGCAGAGAGGATCAGCAGAAACAAGATGGGGTACCAGACCGTAGGGTCGGCAGAGGCCGACCAACGCCGTCATCTCAAGAAGGTACGGTGCTCGGCGGGCTGAAGCCCGCCCTACGGACGGTGCCATCTCGGCCTGCATTACTATTTTCGTTGATCCTTTCTGCGTTGATACCCCACTCGGCACACGCTCCCTTCGCGCCGCGTTGGACACCGCCCTCCCCGAGCTACTCCGTGGTCTTCGTGGTTTGCCCACCCCTTCCCCACCCGCCCTTGGGCCGGTACCTTGTGCGGCCTCGCGCCCGGCGGCGCTGAGGCTTTGTGCACGATGGAATCGTTTCACGGCACCACCATCCTCATGGTTCGCACCGACACCGCAGTGGCGATGGCCGGCGACGGCCAGGTGACCCTGGGGAGCTCGGTGATGAAGGGCTCCGCCCGCAAGGTCAGGCGGCTCTACAAAGACCAGGTGATCGCCGGTTTCGCCGGCTCTACCGCCGACGCCTTCACCCTCTTTGAACGGTTCGAGACCAAGCTGGAGGAGCACAACGGCAAGCTCACCCGCGCCTGCGTCGAGCTCGCCAAGGCGTGGCGCACCGACCGCGCCCTGCGCCGCCTGGAGGCGCTCCTGTTGGTGACCGATGCCGAGGCCAGCTTGCTCGTTTCCGGTACCGGTGACGTGATCGAGCCGGAGGAGGGGCTGCTGGCGATCGGCTCCGGCGGCGATGTGGCGCGTGCCGCCGCCACCGCGCTTTTGCGCCATACCGAGCTGAGAGCGGCGGAGGTGGCGCGCGAGGCCCTGTTGATCGCCGGGAGCATCGACATCTACACCAATGACCGGATCGTGGTCGAGGAGATCGGACTGTGAGCGGCCACGAGCTCACCCCACGCGAGGTCGTCGCGGCGCTGGATCGCTACATCGTCGGCCAGGGGAAGGCGAAGCGCGCGGTCGCTCTCGCGATCCGCGACCGGTGGCGGCGCCAGCGGCTGGACGAGGAGATGCGCGGGGAGGTGATCCCGAAAAACATCCTCATGATCGGCCCCACCGGGGTCGGCAAGACGGAGATCTCCCGCCGCATCGCGGCGCTCACCGACGCCCCCTTTATCAAGGTGGAGGCGTCGAAGTTCACCGAGGTGGGGTACGTGGGGCGCGACGTCGAGTCGATGATCCGCGACCTCACCGAGCTGGGGGTGAACATGGTGACCACCGAAGAGACCGAGCGGGTGGCGGCGCAGGCCGAGGCGGCTGCGGAGGAGCGCCTCCTCGACCTCCTCCTGCCTCCCGCTCACCCCACCGCCACCGCCGGCGGCGAGATCGAGGCGGCCGGCGAGAATAGTGAGGAGACCCGCCAGCGGACCCGCGAGAAGCTGCGGGCGCGCCTGCGCGACGGGGGCTTCGACGACCGCGAGGTGGAGGTGACCGTGGAGCGGGCGGGCGGTCCGAACATCGAGGTCCTCGGGGCGGCCGGCATGGAGGAGATGGGGATCAACCTCAAGGAGATGTTCGGCAACATGTTTCCGAAGCAGAGCCAGCGGCGCCGGGTGAAGGTGGCCGAGGCGCGCCACCTCCTCAAGGAGGAGGCGGCGGCGCAGATGGTCGACCAGGATCAGGTACGCGAGGAGGCCCTGCGGCGGGTTCAAGAGACCGGCATCGTCTTTATCGACGAGCTCGACAAGGTAGCGGGTAAGGGGGGCGGTCAGGGGCCGGATGTCTCCCGCGAGGGGGTGCAGCGCGACATCCTGCCGATCGTCGAGGGCTCCACCGTCACCACCAAGTACGGGCCGGTGAAGACCGACCACATCCTCTTCATCGCCGCCGGCGCCTTCCACATTGCCAAGCCGGCGGACCTCATCCCCGAGCTCCAGGGTCGCTTCCCCATCCGCGTCGAGCTGGAGTCGCTCGACGCGAGCGCCTTCGTGCGCATCCTCACCGAGCCGAAGAATGCCCTCACCCGCCAGTACCAGGCGATGCTCGCCACCGAGCAGATCGAGGTCACCTTTACCGACGAGGCGATCGCCGAGCTCGCCCGCATCGCTGCGCTCGCCAACGAGCGCACCGAGAACATCGGCGCCCGGCGGCTGCACACGGTGATGGAGCGGCTCCTCGCCGACCTCTCCTTCGACGCCCCGGAGCGCGGCGCCGGTGAGGTGATTATCGACGCCGGCTACGTGCGCGAGCAGCTCAGTGAGGTGATCGAGGACGAGGATCTATCGCGGTACATCCTGTAGGTGAGGGCAGGATGGCCACGGGAGGGGGGATGGATCGGGTCCGGAGCAAGAATGGCATTGCCATCCGGTTGCCCGATGAGCGATGGGCCCATGTGACAGAAGAGCATGCGGAGCTCTCGGAAATGCGGCAGGAGGTACTGGCCACAGTCGCGTCCCCCGACCGTATTGTCGCTGGCGGTGGTGGTGAGCTGTTGGCCGTACGTCGTTTGACCGAGCGGAAATTCATGGTGGTGGTGTATCGTGAGCTACAAGAGGATGGCTTCATCATTACCGCCTTTATGACCACACGTGTCTCGTCCCTCGATCGGAGGACGCAGCTATGGCCGCCGTCACCGTTGCAGAGTATCTGAAGCTCATCCCCCTCCTCACGGACAGCCCGGAGAGGGCACTGTGGACCTCGTATGACACCGAGGCGGATGTCCTCTACGTCAACTTCAAGAAGCCCAGTGTGGCGACGGATAGCGAGATCACTGACGACGACGTCATTCTCCGGTACGAGGGAGAGTCATTGATCGGCATCACCATCCTCCACGCCAGCGAGCGCAGGTAGATCGCGGCTTTCCTGAGCGAAGCAGGAGCCTTTCGAACCCTCCACGCTCGGCCCTCCCATGCAAGCGCTCATCGAAAAGGCCTCCGTCCTCATGGAGGCGTTTCCCTACATCCGCGCCTTTCAGGGGCGGACGGTGGTCATCAAGTACGGCGGCTCGGCGATGGTCGACCCGAAGCTCGCCGAAGGGTTCGCGCGCAACGTCGGGCTGATGAAGCTCATCGGGATGCGTCCGGTGGTGGTCCACGGCGGCGGCCCGCAGATCGGCGAGCTCATGCGCAAGCTCGGCAAGGAGCCGCGCTTTATCGACGGCATCCGGGTGACCGACGCCGAGACCATGGACATCGTCGAGATGGTCCTCGGCGGCCTGGTGAACAAGCAGATCGTCTCGCTGATCAACCGCCACGGCGGCCGCGCCGTGGGGCTCACCGGCAAGGACGGACGCCTCATCGAGGGCAAGCGGAGCCGTTACGAGAAGAGCGACCCGGCCGCCAAGACCACCGAGATCATCGACCTCGGGGCGGTGGGGGAGGTGGTTCGGGTGAACCCGGAGGTCCTGGAGTCTCTGGAGGGGGGCCGCTTCATCCCGGTGATCGCGCCGGTAGGGGTGGCGGAAGACGGCACCGCCCTGAACATCAACGCCGATCTCGTCGCCGGCGCCGTGGCCGCGGCCCTCTCCGCGGAGAAGCTGGTCCTCCTCACCGACGTGGAGGGGGTCCTCGACCAAGAGGGCAATCTTATCCGTCACATCGCCTGCGCCGACCTCGACCGCCTGCGCGGTGACGGGACTCTGCACGGCGGCTTCCTCCCCAAGGTGGCGGCGTGCGAGCAGGCGCTGGCCGGTGGGGTGAAGAAGGCCCACATCATCGACGGCCGGGTGGAGCACGCGGTTTTGCTGGAGATCTTTACCAGCGAAGGCATCGGCACCGAGATCGTGTGACGGGCGCGCCATGACGCCCTACAGGAGGGTGGGCTCCAGTGTCTTCCGGGGTACGCCCCGATCGGGTAGGAGCCGGCTCCTGCCGGCGATACCGGCCCGGAGGGCCGGCCGCGCCTGCGGCGCGGATCGCGAGCGGGAGCTCGCTCCTACCTCTCGATCTGCCTCCGGCGTGGACTCGTCGTCTCTCCGTGGTGCCGTTACAATCTCGCTTTCCCCTTCGAACCGTTCCCCGGAGCGAATTTCATGCTCATCGAGCTGGCCCAGAAGCGTGACGCGTTGCACAGCCGTTTACTCGATCTTCGGGGGTTTCTTTGACCCGGAGGGCAAGCAGGCAAGGATCGCGGAGCTCGACCACCTCGCCGAGGAGCCGGGCTTCTGGGATGACCTGAGCCGCGCCCAGGCGGTGCAGAAGGAGCGCGCTCACCTCGCCCGGGTGGTGGAGGGGTGGGAGCGGTACGCGAGCGCCTTCGACGACCTCGACGTCCTCTTCGAGTTCGCCGAGGCGGAGCCGGAGGAGGCGGGCCACCAGGCGGAGATCGAGCAGGAGCTCGACCGTCTTGAGGGGGAGCTCGCGGAGTTGGAGATCGCCACCATCCTCTCCGGCGAGACCGACGCCAACAACGCCATCGTTGAGATCAATCCGGGCGCCGGCGGCACCGAGTCCCAGGACTGGGCGCAGATGCTCCTGCGCATGTACACCCACTGGGCCGAGCGGCGCGGCTTTCGCCACCGGCTCCTCGACTACCTCCCCGGCGACGAGGCGGGGATCAAGTCGGCGACCCTGCTCATCGAGGGGGAATACGCCTTCGGCTCCCTGCGCGGGGAGACCGGCGTCCACCGGCTGGTACGCATCTCCCCCTTCGACTCCGCCAAGCGGCGCCACACCTCGTTCTCCTCGGTCTTCGTCTCCCCGGAGCTCGACGACGAGATCGTCGTCGAGGTGGACGAGAAGGACCTGCGCGTCGATACCTACCGCTCCTCCGGTGCCGGCGGCCAGCACGTCAACAAGACCGACTCGGCGATCCGCATCACCCACCTGCCGACCAACACCGTGGTCTCGTGCCAGAACGAGCGCAGCCAGCACAAGAACCGCGCCACCGCCATGAAGATGCTCAAGGCGAAGCTCTACGAGCTGGAGCGGCGGGCCCAGGAGGAGGCACGTGACGCGACGAACGCGGAGAAGAAGGGGATCTCCTGGGGCAACCAGATCCGCTCCTACGTCCTCGCCCCGTACCAGATGGTGAAGGATCTGCGCACCCGCCACGAGACGAGCAATGTGGACGCGGTGCTCGACGGCGACATCGACGCCTTTATCAAGGCGTATCTCCTGCAGCCCAAGTAGGCACGCCCTACAGGAGGGGGCGGGGGCGTATTGAAACGGGGCTTCGGGTGGTGATGCATGTCGCCTTTATGGCGCACGCAGGGTCGGAGACCTCATCGTGGTAGGAGCCGGCTCCCGCCGGCGAAGCAGGCCCTTCGGGCCTGCCGCGGCCAGCGGCCGCGGAGCGGGAGCTCGATCCTACCCCGCGCGCGAAGCGCCTCGCGCTTAGACCTTCGGCAGGTGCGCCAGGGCGGCGTCGATCTGCTCCTGCGGGTAGGCGTAGTCGTGGAGCTTGCCGGCGAAGTAGTCGTCGTAGGCGGCCATGTCGAAGTGGCCGTGGCCCGAGAGGTTGAAAAACAGGGTCTTCGCCTCGCCGTTCTTCTTGCACTCCAGGGCGGCGTCGATGGTGGCGCGGATCGCGTGGCTCGACTCGGGTGCCGGGATGATCCCCTCGCTGCGGGCGAAGGTGACACCGGCTTCGAAGGTGCCGAGCTGCGGGACCGCCATCGCCTCCACCAGCCCCTCGTGGACGAGCTGGGAGACCAACGCCGAGTCGCCGTGATAGCGCAGCCCCCCGGCGTGGATCCCCGGCGGGATGAAGTCGTGGCCGAGGGTGTACATCCGCAGGAGCGGCGTCAGCCCGGCGGTGTCGCCGAAGTCGTAGGCGTAGTGGCCGCGGGTCAGGGTCGGGCACGACGCCGGCTCCACCGCCACCAGCCGCACCTCCTTGCCCGCCGCCTTGTCGGCGAAGAAGGGGAAGGCGACGCCGCCGAAGTTGGAGCCGCCGCCGCACGCCGCGAAGATCGCATCCGGGTAGTCGCCCGCCTTCTCGAACTGCGCCTTCGCCTCCAGGCCGATCACCGTCTGGTGCAGGAGCACATGGTTGAGGACCGAGCCGAGGGCGTAGTTGGTGTCGTCGCGCGACGCCGCCTCCTCCACCGCCTCGGAGATCGCCAGGCCGAGGGAGCCGGTGCAGTCGGGGTCCTCGGCGAGGATCTTGCGGCCCGAGTTGGTCTGATCGGTGGGCGAGGCGAGGACCTCCGCCCCCCACGTCTCGATCATCGAGCGGCGGAACGGCTTTTGCTGGTAGCTCACCTTCACCATGTAGACCCGCACCTCGATCCCGAAGAGCTGGCCGGCCAGGGCCATCGCGCAACCCCACTGGCCGGCACCGGTCTCGGTGGAGATGCGCCGCACGCCCTCCTTACGGTTGTAGTACGCCTGGGGGACGGAGGTGTTCGGCTTGTGGGAGCCGGCCGGGCTCACCCCCTCGTACTTGTAGTAGATGCGCGCCGGAGTCTCCAGGGCGGCCTCCAGCCGGTGGGCGCGGTAGAGCGGTGACGGCCGCCACATGCCATAGATGCGTCGCACCTCCTCGGGAATCTCGATCCACCGCTCCGCCGACATCTCCTGCTCGATCAGGGCATTGGGGAAGATCGCGGTGAGGGCGTCCGGGCCGATCGGCTTGCCGTCCGGGCCCAGCGGCGGCGCCGGCGGGTTGGGCATGTCGGCGACCACGTTGTACCACTGCTTCGGGATCTCCGACTCGTCGAGGAGGATCTTCGTCGTATCCATGGGGGCTCCGTGTGGGCGGGGTGGTGGGCGCAGACTCGGGGCGAGACTCGCATGGGGCCGCCGTGGGGCTCAAGGTCATCGGCGTGTCCACAGTCGCCGGGCTTTCCCCTTTTACTGCGGGAGACACGGGGACACGTGAGGGGCAAGAGAAGCGGCGCGGCTCGCCGGCCTTGAGGCAAAGGTGACGATTCTGCGAAAAGCAAAGCCAAGAAGGGGAGCAGCGCGCAGCGCCGTCTTCGAAGCTACGTCCGGCCTGAAACGGAGAGATCCCGACGGCCGGGAGGCGGGGAGGGGGGGTGGCCGAGAGGGTGGTATCGCCGGTGGTGTGGAGTGGACGGGGCAGGGGCCTGGCAGGCGGGGATCACCGCGAAGGGCGCGAGGAACTGGGGACTCACAATGGGACGGAGGGGACCATGCCCCCGATCCACGCAA